>JALZOC010000653.1 GCA_030857365.1 Acidobacteriota bacterium | reverse complement strand
TCGGGGCGCGTGTCGCCGCTCGATCCTGGACCCGTATCTGCCCTTCCTGCGCGACACGCTGGCGCAGTATCCGCGGTTGCGCGCCACCCGGCTCTACGAGATGCTCCGGCCGCGGGGCTACACCGGCTCGGCCAACCAACTCCGTCGCCTGGTGCGCGTGCTCCGGCCTCAGGCGCCCGTCGCACTCTATCGCCGCCTCGTCGTCCTGGCTGGCGAGGAGGCACAAGTCGATTGGGGCGCCTTCGGCTCGATCCGGATCGGACACGGGACGCGGTCCCTGTCCGGCTTCGTGATGGTCCTCTCGTACTCGCGCGCCCTCTTCGCGCACTTCACGCTGGACCAGACCCTCGAGAGTTTTCTGCGTGGCCATGTCGAGGCCTTTCAGGTCTTCCATGGATCGGCGCGGACGCTCGTGTACGACAACTTGAAGAGTGCCGTGCTCGAGCGCCAGGGGACCGCGATCCGCTTCCACCCGCGCCTGCTGGAGCTCGCGGGGCACTATCACTTCGCCGTCCGGCCGTGCACGCCGGCGCGCGGCAATGAGAAAGGCAAGGTCGAGCGCCAGATTCGCTACCTGCGCGACGCCTTCTTTGCCGCCCGCACCTTTCGCGATGTCGACGACCTCAATGCGCAGTTTGCGCGTTGGCGCGACGACATCGCCCATCAGCGTCTCCATCCCGAGCAGCGCGACCAGACGGTGGCCCAGGTCTTCGCCCAGGAGCAGTCGCGGCTCTTACCGCTGCCGGCGCATCCCTTCGAGACCGACCTGATGCGGCCGGTCGTCTCCGGCAAACTCGCGTACATCCGCTTCGATCGCAACAGCTACTCGATTCCGCACACCCACGTCCGACAGCCGGTCACGCTCCTGGCCAACGCCACGACCGTCCGGCTCGTCGCGGGCGCCGACGAGATCGCGCGGCACGCGCGCAGCTATGACACCGGAGCCACAATCGAGGACGCCACCCATCTCGACGGCCTCCTCGCGGCCACCCACCAGGCGAATGCGTCCAGCACCCGCGATCGCCTCCGTCTCGCGGTGCCGATCACGACCACTCTCTTCGCGCGCCTGGCCGCGCGCGGCGACGTGCTCCGGCCGCATCTCCTCCGGCTCGTCGCACTGCTCGAGGACTATGGGCCGCAGGAACTCTCGGCCGCCGTGGCCCTCGCGCTGGCGCGCGATGCACTCGGGGCTGGCTCCGTCAGCCACATCCTGGAGACGCGGCGCCGCCAGCGCGGTCACGCGCCGCCCGTGCCGATGATCCTGCCCGACCGGCCGGGCGTCCGCGACCTCACGATCACCCCACACCGCTTGGAGTCCTACGATGCCCTCAGTCGCCCCGACACCGACGACGAACCTGATCGCTAATCTGCGTCGCCTCGCGCTCACCCAGACCGCAGACGGCCTCGACGATCTGATCGCACGGGCGACCCGGGCCCGCTGGAGTCCGACCGTCCTGCTCGAAGCCCTCGTGCAGGCCGAACTCGAGGCGCGCACCACCCGGCGGCTCGAACGCCAACTGCAGGCGGCGCGCCTGGGCCGCTTCAAGGCCCTCGCGGACTTCGAATGGCACTGGCCCAAGCAGCTCCACCGCGCCACCGTCGAGCGTGTCTTCTCGCTCGACTTCATCGCCAAGGGCGAGAATGTCGTCCTCGTCGCCGCGCAAGGGCTCGGCAAGACCATGCTGACCAAGAACCTCCTGCACCAGGCGGTGCTGGCGGGCCACTCGGCGCTCTTCATCACCGCGTCCGACCTCCTGCTCGATCTCAACGGGCAGGACACCTCGCGCGCGCTGGAGCGCCGGCTACGCGCCTATGCGCGGCCGCAGATTCTGGCCATTGACGAGATCGGGTACTTGGCCTACGACGCCCACGCGGCGGACCTCCTGTTTCAAGTCATCAGCCGCCGGTACGAGCAACGCTCCATCGTCGTGACGACGAACTTGCTCTTCAAGCAATGGGACACCGTCTTCCCGAACGCGTCCTGCGCGGTCGCGCTCATCGACCGGCTCACGCACCATGCCGAGATTATTCCGATTCAAGGCGAAAGCTACCGCAAGCGCGAGGCCGAACTGACCCAGAAGAAGCGACGGGGATCCGCGTGAGCGCCACCGCCTGCACCCGTCGACCACCTGTCCAGATTTCTACGTTTCTTCAAGGGCGGCGACATGTCTTTGCGGCAACGGGCACCGCCCCAACGATTTGACCGTCGCGCGTCAGACAGCACCGGCGAAGATCGCGCTGTTCGGTATCGGCAGGAGCAGATCAAAATCCAGATCGTGGCTGCTGGGCCCGGTAGCTCGTTCTGGAAGAATGTTGCGGCCGGAGGTGGCGAGATCCACGCTGACGTTCAGGCAGCCGTAACCTGGGTTTACGAAGCAATCACCAACAAAGCCGGTCGATACTCGACGGAACAGCAACACGCGATGCTTCTTGCTATTGACCTCCGTCATTTCGGGGTCCTTGCTGTGCCGGAGTTCGTTTCCGCGTACGTTCAGGCACATGGCGCGCCCGACGAATCCGGGTTCGGCGGCGTGTGGCTGATCGGTCCGACGGGCGATTCGTGTGTTCGGTTGGGTAACAGCCGATGGTAAGAGCTGTCCAACTAAGTTTTGCAGCCGTCGGCGGCTGGTGTGATCATGTGCCGCCGCGGCTGAAGCCGGGCGTTAGACCCACCCACACATGTTTGGCTACAGGGGGACTCAGCTATGCGGCGTCCGCAGAAC
>JALZOC010000652.1 GCA_030857365.1 Acidobacteriota bacterium | reverse complement strand
ATCGGCCACGAGCAGTTCCGCGACACGACGCGCGCGCGCGGCCGGCAGCCGGACTGATCTCATGGTCGTGACCCCCAGGACGAGCCCGGCCCGCAACTGAGATCGGCGCCGTTCCGTGCGCCTGGCCGCGCACGTGCAACCGCGCTTGAACAGTCGCCTGCGCGCGATGTACTTCGCAGCTTTCTGAGTGCGGCGAGTGCACCTCGCGAGGTGCGCTCGTGCCGATCATGCGGATCGGCGCGCGCGAGCGGGGCCGCCGCTCTGCGTGGCAAGCGGCTGCCGCACAACGACTTGGACGTGCGCCGCTCACGTGTGCTGCGGCCGCCGGTGCTGGCATGTGCGATGCCTTCAGCCATGGCGGAGACCACCATGGCGACGCGCGAGCCTCAACCCTCTCGTGGCCCTGGATCGAGCCGCGTTCCCACGTCGCGCGACGTCGGTCGTCGTGCACGCTCGCCGTATCCCGGTTGGCTGGTGCGACGCGGGCGGAGCATCCTGAGGACGAACGTGATGGCGGACCGGGCGGCGGATTCAGGTCCAGCTGCGCGTGAGTCGCGCCACGTGGCACGGTCACCCCACACAACTGCGAGGAATTCGTGCGAGCAACGATCCGAGGCATGCTAGGTCTGCTGTTGGTCGGCGCGTCGGGCGCCGCCGGGCACCTCGACGCCCAAACGCCACCCGCCGGCCGCGGGAACGCGCGACCACCGCTCACCGCGGACCAGGTGCTGTCGGTCAGCTCCGTCATCGGCGGGCGGGACGCGCCGATCTGGCACCCGGACGGGAAGCGCATTGCGTTCCTCGGCAGCTTCGGCGGGCCGCTCGGCTTGTGGGATGTCAGTGCCACGGGTGGGAAGCCGCAGCGGCTGATCGAGGACGTGTCGCTGGCCGGCGTCGGCTCGACGGCCTCGCAGAACCCGCTCTGGTCGCCGTCGGGCCAGTACGTGGCTTACGTGTCGAGTAAAGGCGGGGCGCCGGAGATCTGGCTGTGGTCGCCCCGCGACGCGCGTAGCGTGGCGCTCACCTCGTTAGGCGGGCGGATCAACTCCATGAACTGGTCGCCGGACGGCCGACGGATCGCGTTCGCCGCCGACCGGTACGGCAGCGAGGACATCTACGTCGTCACGGTTCCATCGGGTGAGGTGACGCGCCTGACGAGTCACCCGGACTACGAAGTATTTCCGACATGGACGCCCGACGGTCGGTACGTCCTCTTCGATCGGCTCGACGATCGGTGGCTAAATCACGACGTGCTCGCCGTGCCCGTGGACGGGTCGGCTGCCCCGCGGCTCGTCGTCCGGGAGCCCGACTTCTTCGACTACCGCGGTGGCACCGCGTTCGGCTACGCGGAGGTCTCGCGCGATGGGCGCCAGGTGCTCTTCCGGTCGCAGCGCAGCGGGTGGCTCAACTACTGGACGGTACCCTTCGCCGGGGGCACGCCACGCGCCGTGGCGGCCGAGTCGGCGGAGCAGAGCGAGGCATCCTGGTCTCCCGATGGAAAGTCGATCGCCTACGTCTCCAACCGGAATGGCACGCACCGCCTGCACGTGGCGAGCGCGACTGGCGGGACGCCACGGGCGCTCGTGGCGCCCACCGAGGGCGTCGTGTCCAAGCCCGTGTGGTCGCCCGACGGCACGCGCATCAGCTACACGTTCGCGACCACGATCACGCCCGCCGACCTCTTCGTCGTCGACGTCGCGTCGGGGAAGTCGACGCAGCTCACGACCTCGATGCCGTCGGGCGTCGCGCAAGACGCGCTCGTCACGCCGCGGAAGGTCACGTATCCGAGCGCGGACGGCCTGACCATCTCGGCGTACCTCTACGAGCCGCGCGGGCTGCGACCAGGCGACAAGGCGCCTGGCATCCTGTGGGTGCATGGCGGACCAACGTCGCAGTACAGCGATACCTACCAGGCACAGGTGCAGTATTTCGCGCAGCGGGGCTACGCGGTGCTGCTGCCCAACATCCGCGGGAGCTCCGGATACGGCCGGGCGTTCGAGGACGCGAACAACGGCTGCTGGGGACACTGCGACCTGAAGGATGTGGTGGCGGGTGTGGATTACCTGAAGCGGCAGACTTACGTGAACCCCGCCAAGATGGGGATCCACGGAATCAGCTACGGCGGGGTCATGACGATGTCGGCGGTCGTGAATGCGCCCGGCGTGTTCCAGGCCGCGATCCCCGAATCCGGGTACGGCGACTGGGTCAAGTTCCACGAGTGGAACGATGAGTTGCAGCACACCAAGCTGCTGGCGTACGAGTTCGGCCCGTGGCCCGACAGCCTCGCGGCCTACAAGCGCAACTCGCCGATCTACAACGTCAAGCGGGTAACGACGCCAACGTTCATTGTGCACGGCGAGGGCGCGACGACCGCCTGGCGCCCCGGGCAGCAGCCGGTGCCCGCGTCGCTCGACTTCGCGCGGGCGTTGGACGCGGAGTACAAGATCTTCCGCTACAAGTCGTACCCTGGGGAGACGTACTACGTGACCTCGCGTGCGAACGTGCGCGAGAAGCTTGGCGACATGCTCGCGTTCTGGGACCAGTTCCTGAAGGACGGGGTGCGTGATGCGCCATCGGCCACGCGTGAGCAGGTGAGCCTCGGCGGAGGCGGCCGCTGATGCGAGGTGGGCTGCGGGGCGGCGGCGCGTTCCGCTCGATGCGCCGTGTCGGCCAGGGACTGGTCGTGGCGGCGCTCGCCCTCGCCGATCCGTTGAGCGCGGCGCCAC
>JALZOC010000094.1 GCA_030857365.1 Acidobacteriota bacterium | reverse complement strand
ACGGGCAGGAGGCGAAGCCGCATCGAGAGATCAAGTCGGGCGACGAGATCGTCATCAGCCGTCCGCTCGGCCGGAAGCAGCGGATCGTCGTGTATGCCGTGGCGGACAAGCACGTGGCCCGCGCCGATGCGCGCGCACTCTACGAGGACCTGACTCCCCCGCCGACGCCCGAAGAGATTGAGACGCGGCGCATCGCCCGGCTGGCACGCGCGTTCATGCGCCCGGCCAGCGCCGGATCCCCAGACAAGCGCGAGCGGCGCCAGCTGCGGCGGATGAAAGAGGGAGAGTCGGAGTAGCCCGTCCGCTACGACAACCCGCTTCCTTGCGCCCCAGCGCGCAAAGGACGCGCGCCGGGGGGCCCGCCGCAGGCCGCGCGAAGGCGTGGGGTCATCCTGACGGTGCGAGCGGCTGCGGGGCGGCGAACTCGATCACAAGGCTCCTCGACGTCGTGGTGACCGTGAGCTGGCCGCCATGACGCTCCGCGGCCTCGCGCGCACACCTCAGCATCATGTCGACCGGATCGCCGGCGAAGGCATGAGCGTCGTCCTCCGCGCCCTGGTGTGCGTCCGGGTGGAGCGCCACCGTGAAGACGATGGCGGGTCGCGTCCGCGGCGTGGCAACGGAGATCGCGATACGGTCACCGGTTCGTGACACGCCGAGCACGGCGTGCAGGATGGCGGTCCATGCCGTCATCACCGCTTTCCTGTCCGCCACAGCCTCGCGCGGCGTCAACGTGTGAAGCTACTCGACCTCGACCCCCCGCAGCCGCGCCTCGAGTGCCGAGTCGCCGCGGAGGTCCTCCGTGAATGTCGCCCAATCGAATGTCTCGGGCTGCAGGGGTGCAGAGTCGCTCAGGAAGAAAGCCGCCGCCTTGAGTGCCGCAGCCCGGCCCTTCTCCACCCTGATGACGTCTGCGATCATCGCGCGTTGAAACGCGGACCGCGCAGCGGATGCGGCCGGCAGCAGGGCGCTGACGAACTCCAGCGCGCCGGCAATCTCGTCGAGAGCGGATGTCAGCGGAATGTCGACGCGCTTTCGGCCCGGGCGTTCCGCCCCGGAAGCGGCGTCCTGCGGCGCCTGGGCGGTCTCACGTTCGGCAGCCGTGCCGGCTGCGCCGGTCACTGCCGCCTGCGTGCGCAGTTCGGCGGCTCGCGCTTCGTCCGCGTGAACAACCAGGCACGGCGCGGCGCTGAGCCCGGCGGACCGCGCGGCGTGCAGCCGCTTCAGCCCGGCAAGCAGTTGAAAGCGTCCGCCAGCCGTCTGCGTCACGAGCAGCGGCTGCAGGACACCAACCTGGCCTATGGACGCGGCAAGGTCCGTCACGTCGATGGCTACTGGCTGGGCACCCCCAGGATCGATCTGGTCGAGGGCGATCTGCCGGACGGTCTGGATCGGGCCTCTCCCATCAACTGCTCGACGTAATGCGGCGCGTGACGCATGCGATAGGCCGCGGGCAGCCCCTCCCGCAGCATCGGCATCGGCGAGGGCGGCTCTACGGGCCGCTCGTCGTCCGTGCGTTCGGCATCGCGGTGATCCTCTTCCGCTTCGCTGTACCGGGGGTTCGTGTGCAGCGCAGCGGCGTGCTGCGAAGGTGGGCTGACGCTGATCTCGAAGTCCGGCACGCGCGCTCCGTTGGGGTAAGAGGCAGTCGGGAGAGAGAGGGCAATGGATGGGGTCAAGTATAGCAGCGATCGTGTGATACAATTCGTCGGTTATACGGCAGCGCACGGCGCTTCGATGAACAGCTTCGCGCCGAAGCGTTCCGCACGTGAACCCCCGACCAAAGGAATTCAGAGTGGCCAGTCACGACTCCGCGCTCAAAGCGCACCGCCAGAACGTCAAGCGTCGCGATCACAACCGGCAGATGCGGACGCGCCTGCGCGGCGCCCTGCGCGACATCCGCCTCGCGATCGATGCCGAAGATCCCGCTCAGGTGAAAGATGCCCTGCGTGAGACGATCTCCCTCGTCGACAAGATGGCGAAGAAGAAGCTCATTCACAAGAACGCTGCGGGCCGCTACAAGTCGCGCCTCGCCAGCCGCGTCGCCAAAAAATCAGCCGCAACGGCATAACCGCCAACCTGACAAGTGCGCCTCGCGCGGGTGCCCCCGAACGGCGGGGTCCGCCGGGCGTGGAAGCTTCTCCCCTGACAAGCGCACTAGCCTGAGCACCCGGTGGGGCTGTTCGCGGACAGTAGGCAATGACAGTGAGCAAGCGTGGGGGCGACGTAGCCACGATGAAGTTTGTATTTAAGGTTGGATTCTTTCGCTTGGCCGGCATAATAAGCCGGCGTCAGCACTCGGTGGTACGTCGGCGAAAGCTGCTCCCCTGACTTTCAACGGTGGCAGGTTGAATAGGAGAGTGCGCTCATTCACTTCTGCTTTTCCGGATTCAGAAGCGAGATCAGTTCCGGCCAATCGGGAGCGCGCACGCTACAGCCGATGGTACTGCGGCAGGTTGGACAGGTTAGAGTGATCTTCATGCGTTCATCGTCGCTCCTGTATCACATCGAGCCGATCCACACCGCATCGCTGTTGATGCTTCGCAAGAAACCGCTCGAAGTGATCGAGCGCAGTTGGCCCATTAACCATTTCGTTACCATCCTCTCGGCGTGCGCGATGTCAGACCGCACCGCCCGCTCTCGACCGAAGGATCCATCGTAAGAACCTGCAGGCCGCAGCGTCTAATTCCTCCCGTCCGCAGCACGCTTTTTCGTTGACGGTGCGCTTACACCTCAGTCAGACCGCGCCTGATTGGCGGCCTTGTCCTGTCACGTAGGCCTCGGTACGATCGAGGCAGTGCCAGAAACATCTGTTTTTGGTACACGTGTGCATGTGTATTACTTGGGCTGTATTGGTCGGCGCTTGAAGCTAACGCCAGAGCCGTTTTAGGAACACCGGCGACTACATTAGGCGTCCGTGTTGGCACTTCCCCCAGACCCGCCCAAGTTGCTGCGCCCACACTCAAGACCACTCAACTCATTCGACGAACTCTGCTGCGATCCGCAATCCGGGCCAGTGAACGCTTCCGCGAGCAAATGCGAGCAGACGATGGCTCACCGAGAGCCGTTGGTGAGGTAGACGATCCCTCGCTCCAAAACCTCGTCGCGGCCAGACCGAATGCCCGCAAGCGTCGGCAGCACGAAGACGTCGGGCTTCTGGCCGACCCTCTGCATGGTGGTGCCGTCCGCACGAATCACGCCGATGCCGGTCAGCCCGACCGTGAGCCCTCCCGGAACAAAGAAATTTGACCCCTCGCCGTTGGCGCCCGCTGTAGGACTGCCGACGAAGATAGTCCCGTGCACCGCCTTCAGCACTTCTGCTGTTTCTTCCGATTGACTCTGTGCTCGGTCGTCGATGAGCATCACCGTCCTGCCGCGGTATGGTGTTGATGACGGCTCAATGGGTTGTGCTGCTTGTAACAGATCCTGCCGCGTTTCGGTGCCCGGTTCAAACAGCACACGGACGTATGGCCAAACGGTTTTGATTGTTTCGGGCTTGGCCACCAACTTGCGCGCTACGGCATAACGCGTGTTATTCGGATACCCGCGCATGTCAAACACGAGACCGACCGTATTTTTCAACGCGTCAAATACCCGATCCACTTCATGGTTCTTTAGGAGCCGCAGATCGATATACCCGATATTCCCAGAGAGGAGACGGAACACCTCACCGCCGGGAGGATTCATGGTGCCAGTTAGGAAGGCCGACTGGCGCTCCAGCTGTACGTCGCGCTCACTCCCATCGGCCTTGGCCACACGCACCCGGGCCATGCTGTTGTTCGAACCCCGAAGCAATCGACTCACCGCATCGCGGCGCAGGGCCTGCGGTGTAGAGGCCGAAATGTACCGACTGATTCGCGACAGCCGCGCTTCTGTCGTTTCGCCATCAACACTCACAATCACATCACCGGCTCTGATCTCCGACGATCTCACGGATTCATCCGTGATTCCCACGACCACGGCCTTGCCTTCTACGGGCCGGAGGGAGAGGGCCGGTGCGGCCACGCCCCAGAACTCTGTCATCACGGTGCTGCTCGTCTCCGAATGGGTGTCATCGACATGCGATACCATCTCGGCCACCGCGAGGTGATACTCCTGCGCGTTGCGAGCCGCCGAGAACTTGGAGAGCGCCTCCTCTAAGACCGTATCCCACCCTGGATCCATGAGGTGGCGGTAGGGCGAGAACCACTCGAACACCGACCATATTCGGAATGCGCCAAGCAGGCGGAGTGGCTCCGTCGGGTACCGCGACTCGGCGTAGGCCAGTTCCGGGTGCTTCACCTGATAAACCGGAGCACCCGATGGCCGCCGGGCCACCCGACTAATCTTGCCAGCCAGCGCCGCAAACGCGACGGCAAGCGCATCCTCATGAGACACGACCCGATCCGCGAAGAGCCCGACCGTCCCGTCCGAGTTGATCATCTCGGACGTTCGAACGACGGCCGTGAGGCCGTCTGTCAGTGGCATTCGATAATGTCGGGCATACCCGTGGCGGGCAAAATTACGATCATCCACCGGCTGCTCCGCGATGATGTACCCGGTGCCGGTGGACTGGAGTGCAGGGGCGAGAAAGGGGATCTGCTCGCTTGCGCGAACAAGAAATACCACCGGGAGGTCACGAGTTCCAGACGCCGGTGGGACGGACAATGCCGCTGCGCGGGTCAGCGAGCCTGAGAAATAAGGCACACCCTCGGCACCCCGGGGTGTCACCAGCCCCGCGTGCACTCGGAATCGCTGGGCAGGATAGCTAATGGCCTGCGATGATAACGGAATACCCCGAGGATCCCATAGCCAAGGGTGCACCGGACCCGGTCTGAGGTCGAAGATGACCCCTTTCGCGTCAGGCAATCGTCTGGCGACACGGTCACCAGAATCAAGGGGGTCACCACCCGTGTCACCACTCGTGACGATAAGCACACCATCCCGAATTTCGACGGATGCAAAGCCAAAGCCCCCAAAGGGGGGATCAGGCTCCGCCTTCTCGACTCGTGTGACGGGATCTTTTAGCGACCCCAACATGGCCGTCAGAGCCGCAGCGAACTCTTCCGCCGTCTTTGCCGCCTGCACGCGCGGGATGGCGTCCAGAAGTGCAGAGTCCCACGGCGCGGGGTTGGACTCTGACAACGAGGGGTGAAAATACTTGACCGTCGCCCAGAGTTTACCCGTTGCGGCCATTCGGGACAGGGGCAGACCGGACTGCGGAGCCTGAGACTGAACCGACGCTCCCGCTGAACAGAGCACCACGAGGGCGACGAAGGTTGGGAGGCGCATGATGCGCCGCATTGTAGTGTCAGGCGTGCTAACACGCAACGGATCCGCCGCAGCCTCCTTTCTTTTTTTGATTTCAAACGGCCGTCTGTCGCGGCGCGGTGTTCCTCGGTCCCGGACGCACCCACCGAACTGACGGGGACGGATCCCGCGCCTCTCACCGCACAGGATTGTTGAAGGCACTTGTGGTAGCCTGTCGTCCCCAGCCGAGGCGAACTCACGATGCACGAGATTCTGTTCGATCAGGAACGGCAGGAGAAGGACGACCCCAAAGCGCTCATGGACGCCATGCAACGCGTCGTCGATGAACTCCGCGTGACGCTTCATGAGACCGCCTGCATCCGTCGTCACGCCAAAGACGCGCTACGCACAACGACGATGGCGCTGACACGACTCAGGCGGTCGCAGGGTGGCCCTCTCGCGAGTAGGCGAACGCATTAGCACGCACGTTCGTCCAGAGGCGGTATAGCACAAGGAGCTATGATCCTCGGTGACCGCACGTCCCGCTTCCGCATCTTCACCGGTGGCGCACACTGTGGAGAGTGCGGCCCGGTACGCTCCAACTACGGGGCTCCGTCAGGATTCGGCGGATTTCGGTTTCGACGGTATCTGGCGCAACGGGTTTGACGAGCAGGGCTCGACACCCGGCGCGACGCACCTCCTCGTGTTCCCGAGCCCCGGTGACGCCGGTCAGGACGATCACGGGGATGCCCTGTGCATCGAAGTAACCGCAGAGATCCAGTCCTGAGACCTCGCCCCGCAGCCGCAAGTCCGTGACGATGATGGACGGAAGATGCTCCGACGCCTGCCGTAAAGCGGCGGGGCCGTCCGCTGCGTCATACATGTCGAACCCCCGCTGCCGCAGCGCGAGCGCGTACATGTCACGGGTGTCATCGTGATCATCGATCAACAAGACTACCGGCGGGGGATGCTGCGTCATTAGGAGCCTGTGTATCCTTGGTCACCGCTTCGGCTGATGAGACCGTGGGGAACTGCCGCTGCCCTCTCAGCTCTTCGAACCGGCACGCCGAGGCCGTCCGGCCGCTTCGTCGTGCCGCTAGACGTACGGCAACTCAGCAATTACCGCACCGGTCCGTTGCTGAGGAAAAGCCCTCTATTTGACTTAGGTCTTGTGGGTAGGGGTGTGTCAGGGCCGGATAGTCCCGGCAAACCGGGACTTTAGTCTGCCGCCGTCGATGCCACTCGGTAAGCGGTGATGCTCGGTTCTGAGGACCACCGCGGGTCAAAAGGCCCGAGCGTAGGTTCCAGCGTCGGTGCGGCGCAGCACGCCCTCGGCGACCAGCTCGTTGAGCAGGCGCTCGCAGAGGTCGCTGTCCAGATTGAAGAGCCGAGCCGCCTGAGGGAGCGTCAGAGACATCCCACCCAGCTCCTGGAACTCGCCTCGGATCCGCTGGCGCATCTCCTTTCGCGACGGAGGCTGACGACGCTCCGTGAAGGCTCCACTCGGGTCTTCGCTCACGCCAACCGGTCCTTCAATTCCCCGGCCAACCCAGTAGGGGCGGCCTTCGGAAGACTCCACGAGAGTGCACGCCCGAAGGGTGTCGCACAGTCCTTTGCCAAAGGCGAGGGGGACGACAGTTGTTACTCTCCCCGTTTCTGCGACGGGAGGGGGCCGCTGCGCACCGATGTGCGCCAGTGTCCTAGAACGGACCAACTCAGAAATCGACCGGTACTGCCATGTTTCCTATTACTTAGAGACGCTCAGCACGACTGTGACCGACATTGATGTCTCGTTCTGAGACCGTCCAACGGAGTACGTTAAACGTAACTGCCTGAAACAAAACCACTTATTGGACCCATCGGCTGGCTCGACCGTTGCCTTTCCATCTGGAGCGGACGCGCTGCGTGTCGTTTACACGCAGCAGCCATCCCACGATCAACCGAGCGAATCGGCGTCGCCATCCCGGTGGACGCCCGGCTTAGGTAATCGCTCTTTGATAGAGCACGGAGACATAGTGAGAAAGCCGTTGCATTTCGATGGAGAGCCGGACCGCTTTAGTCGGACGCGGGCGTTGTTTGCGGCCGGGCCGCGGCCCGGATTGCGCGATCTCACTCCTCGGGAGGACCAAGACGCCACCCGTCAGGACGTCAGCGGCCAGCGGATCGTCACGCTATTGCGAACGTGGCTTGGGAAGGCGGCGTAGCGTGACCAACGTTTGTACGATGAATGCGCGCGTCTGTCGCATACAAGTAGGTGCCATGGCCGAGCAGGACTTCCCCGACGTGTTAGAGGCGGCGCTCACGCGCGTACACCATCTTGAGCAGGAGAACCTGTGCCTCCGCAACGCGGCAGACACATTCGGTCTCCTCGCGGAGCGACTCAACCGAGCGCTGCAGACCGAGCGGCGTGTCCCGGCCGTGCCGCCAGACCAGACCGCTCAACCCGCAGGGGTGCCGCTGGAACCGCGGACCATTGCGTTGTGGCATCTCGGCGAATGGCGATGCGAGTACGCGGAAGACGACCAATCCGGCACGCTGCGGCTCTACATGGGCGAGCAGCTCGTGCAGGCCTATCACGCGCGCGACATGTTCGAGACGCTCCGCCACTCCGCCGACTGGCAGGGGGCCGTAAAGAGCGGTCCCCGCGGCCCCGACCTCGGGAACGCGCTCGCGGCGACTCCGGATCGGCGTTCCCGGTGCCGCCGTGCGGTGGCGCGCGGCGGGAGGCGGACATACGACGCCGTCGGTTGAGGGGCTTCAGGTGCGATACGGGACCGAGGGCAGCCCGGGGCTCGTGAGGTCATGAACACGTGAACGGCGCTCACGCCGCCACCTCCACCATGGA
>JALZOC010000651.1 GCA_030857365.1 Acidobacteriota bacterium | reverse complement strand
ATCGCATTCGAGGAGGTGCCGCGCCGCGTCCACATCGCGCTGGCGTCGGCGATCAGCGCTGGAGATGGCGAGCAAGACCGGCCGGCAACGGTCGGTGGGTGGCTCTATGTGTTCCAGGGCGAGTAGGTACTCGACCCGCAGACGAGCGCGGCTTCGATTGAGTTGAGCAGCGACAGCACCCGCCGTCGATCCGAGTTCGGCGGCCAGCGAGCGGGTGTCCTGGCCGGAGACCTCGTGCGCCAGCAGAGTCTCGCGTTCGCGTTCGGAGAGCTTCTGCAGTGCGCGGGAGACCGCCGCACGGTCCTCGCCGGCCAACAGATCTTCATCAAGTGCTGCAGAGGGCCGTAGATCGACGACCCGGTGTTGGTTGCGTCGGTCTCGGTCCTTCGCCTGCCACATGGAGGCCACCACATTTCGCGCGGTGACTATGGCATAGGGCTCGATCATCCCGCTTTCGATCCGCCCGGCTGCGCCGAGCACCCGTACCAGGGTCTCCTGGACCAGGTCGTCGGCCGCCGTGGGGTCGGACACGCGCGCGCCGATGATCCGCCGCACCATCGGAATGAGTGCCGTGACGTCGGGATGGCCGTCGGTCGCGTCTGCATGACGTGGTTGCGCAGCGCTCACGGTCGGCACGCTACGCCGCCGACGTGGCTCAGCGCAGGGCCGGTCAGATCGCCCCGAACCACCAGGGCGTCCAACGGACCCAACGTCAGGGTAGAGCCCAAGCCTGCTGCCGTCGTTGGTGTCCGGGTCCTGATCAGCACTCGCCATCGACTCCGGGCAGGCCGCGTACCTGGTGGCCGCGGGCACAGCTAGTTCCCCAACTGACGAGGGTGACGACGTCGAGCGGCGGGCGCAGGCCTACCAGAAGACGATCGCGGCAGGCGACCGCGAGGAGGCCGCCCGCGCGGCGGTGCATCTGGCCTCTCTGCGTGAGGGCCGGAATGACACCGATCGTGAGGCGGCCCGGCAGTACTCGAAGGTCGTGGTCGCGAAGACCGACGACGGTCTCGCCTCATTCGGATTCCGCCTGCGCCAGGACCTCACCGACGTGCCGCTCGAGTTCCGTCGACCAGAAGTGGCAGCCGCACATGATCGCGATCGCCCACCTGGCGAAACTGGTGAAGACCGTCAAGTTCGACGCCGCGATCCGAGATGCCGACCAGGCCGGAACGGACCTGGGCGAGGCCGTTCGTGCCGAGCATGGCTTGGAGATGATCGGGTAGCTCCGTCGAACCCTGCGGGGGATCACTCTGTGCGTCTTCTGGCCCCAGTTGACCTGGTCTGCGCGCCGGGAACGGCGTGGATGCGTTATCGAGGCGGCATGCAACGCCCTCTTAATGCGGTACCCGCCGGCTCGAACACGGTCGGGTAGTACACGGCGTTGTCTGCTGCTGCGAATCATTCGCGGACTGGCCCGGACGTAGGCGAAGCCATCGACGTGCACGAAAAGCTGTGACCGTTTGACCACAAGCACCTTACTTTGTACGCCGCCGGGGACTCGAACCCCGAACCCGCTGATTAAGAGACATTTCCAACGGCTTTCGGGTAGTCAGTTCCGGTAGCGCGATATCGCTGGCTCGCCGGGCAATTCGGTGCCTGACCTGCGGAAAGACTGCTGATCCTGGGGCGGTTGGGCGTTGACTGGAGTTGGTCAAGCATGGTTGGTGACGGGCATTCTGCGGACTTCTTGCGGACTGGCCGCGGACCTGAAACGCTCTGATCTACCACCAGTGCTCTGTGATCCCCGCTATTCGGCCAGGTCCTCTCGTCGACTCTCGGAGCACCTCGCAGAGCGCACCCAGCAGGTCGGGGGACGTCCGGCGGAACGCGCCCGAGAGCGAGCAAAGGGGTGGATGTGTCCAGCATCGCTAAGAGACCCGACGGTCAGTGGCGCGCGCGGTACCGCGACGTCGCCAACCACGAGCACTCGCGGCACTTTCACCGCAAGATCGATGCGCAACGCTGGCTCGATTCCGTGACGACGGCTGTGAACATCGGAATGTATGTAGATCCCCGCCGGAACCAGCTCACCGTGGGCGAATGGTCCGCTCGTTGGCTAGAGACGAAAGTCGACCTGAAAGCAACAACCCGTCGAGGCTACGAGGCCATGCTTCGTGTTCACGTCATTCCAACTTGGGGAGCGGTCAAACTGATTGATGTCAGCCATGAGGCTGTTGCCGCCTGGGTGGCTCGGCTGCACGGATCCAGTCTCGCTGCGTCTACGGTACGTCAGGCGCACCGCGTGCTTTCGCTCGTCCTAGCCCTCGCAGTACGCGATGGTCGGCTGGCGCGGAACCCAGCGGTCGGCGTTCCGCTACCGAGAGCCGTGCGAGGCGAGCAGGTGTTCCTGACACATGCGCAGGTCGAGGAACTCGCGAATGCCGCCGGCCGAGATCGCCTGGCAATTCTTTTCCTGGCTTACACAGGCGTTCGCTACGGTGAAATGGCGGCCTTGCGTCTGCGCAACCTCGACCTGCTGCGGCGCCGTGCTTTGATCGCGGAGGCAGTCTCGGACGTGAACGGGCGCGCCGTGTTTGACACGCCTAAGACTCATCAGCGCCGCCAAGTGCCTATCCCGCGTTTTCTTGCCAACGATCTGGCCGCCCACCTTGCGGGAAAGTTGGCCGACGACTTCGTGTTCGCGGCAGCGAGGGGAGGTGTGCTCCATCTCCGCAACTTCCGGCGAACGAGCTTTGATCCAGCTGTCAGAGCGTCCGGTCTCGAC
>JALZOC010000093.1 GCA_030857365.1 Acidobacteriota bacterium | reverse complement strand
GCCGCCCCGATCGTCACGTCCGCCGTGGCCGCCGAACATCGCGCCGAACTGCGCCATCCGGGCGATCATCATGATCGCCGCGGCGATCGTCGCGGCGACCGAGCTGATGAGAATGTCGCGGTTCTTCACGTGCGCGAGCTCGTGAGCGATGACCCCCTCCAACTCGGACTCGCTGAGCACGCGGAGGATCCCCTCCGTCGCCGCGACCGCCGCGTGCGAGGGATTGCGCCCCGTCGCGAACGCATTCGGCGAGGGATCCGGGATGATGTAGACCTTCGGCATCGGCAGATCGGCGCGCGCGACCAGCCGTTGAACCATGCTGTACAGCTGGTGCCCCGGTCCGACCTCGGTCGCCCGGTACATACGCAGGACGATCTTGTCCGAGAACCAGTACGAGCCCATGTTCATCAACGCGGCGAACACGAAGGCCAGCACGAGCCCGTTCGCCCCCCCCAGCACTTCGCCGAGTGCAAGCAGCAGAGCGCTCAGTCCGCCGAGGAGGAGCGCCGTCTTCAACCCGTTAGGCATGTCTTATTTTACCTCCGGCTGGACAGGAGGACCCCAGGACTTGTGAAGAATCCCTGCTGACAGAACCCCTGGGAAGGTCCCGATATTCCCGGCCCATTGCTCACTTCACCCGGTGGCTTTCACCTTCAGCCTCGAGCCTTTCTTCCTATAATGATGCCATGCTGCGCAACACGCTCCTGCGATCCTTCTTCGTGCTCTGGGTGGTGGTTCCCGGAATGGCGCAGGTGCCGGCGCCGTTCCCGCGGCCCGGGCAGGCTGGGGCCCCGCGGCCGGAAACGCCTCCCGTGCCGGCCCCCCAGCCGCCACCCCCGGCCCCCGTCACTCCCGGGTCAGGCGAGCCCACCGAGATCGCGCTGGGCGCGCCCATCTACCCGTCCGCGCAATTCCTCGAGTCGTACGACGCCGGCCGCGGCCAGCGGTTCTTCATCTTCGGCAGCCCCTCCGATTTTGCGCAGATCGTCGCCTTCTACCGGACCATGTTGAAGCAGCGCGGAGACCAGGTCTTCGCCGAGCCGCCGGTGCACATGTTCGATCTGGGGAGGTTCCGGGAAGAGACGATGGGGTTCCCTCCGAGTGTGACCGTCAAGGACTACACCTGGGGCGGGTCGCAGGGGTATTTGAATCCGAAGGCTGGCGCCACGCCGGCACGGTTCAAAACCATCATTCAGATCGTGCCGGCACCGGTTGTGCCGGCAAAATAGCGGGCGCCGCGTCCGAGCGGGCGGCGCGGCGCGGCGGTCACTCCCGTGGCAGGTAAATCGCGCCGCCCCGCTCACGAAACTCCCGCGCCTTCGCCTCCATCCCGACCGCGGCCTCGTCCGCCGCCATCGTGCGAACCTGCTGCGTGAGCTCCATCGAGCAGAACTTCGGGCCGCACATCGAGCAGAAGTGCGCGGCCTTCGCTCCCTCCGCCGGGAGGGTCGCGTCGTGGTACGCGCGGGCGGTGACAGGGTCGAGCGACAGGTTGAACTGATCTTCCCACCGGAACTCGAAGCGCGCTTTCGAGATCGCATCGTCCCAGGCCTGGGCGCGCGGATGCCCCTTTGCGAGGTCGGCCGCGTGGGCCGCGATCTTGTATGCGATCACCCCTGCCTTGACATCGTCGCGGTTCGGCAGCCCGAGGTGCTCCTTCGGGGTGACGTAGCAGAGCATGGCCGTGCCGTACCAGCCGATCTGGGCAGCGCCGATGGCCGACGTGATGTGATCGTAGCCTGGTGCGATGTCGGTCGTGAGCGGGCCGAGGGTGTAGAAGGGAGCCTCATCGCACCATTCAAGCTGCTTCTCCATGTTCTCTTTGATGAGATGCATGGGCACGTGGCCGGGGCCTTCGTTCATCACCTGCACGTCGTACTCCCACGCAATTCGCGTCAGCTCGCCCTGCGTTCTCAACTCGGCGAACTGCGCTTCGTCGTTGGCATCCGCGATGGATCCTGGACGCAAGCCGTCGCCGAGAGAGAACGAGACGTCGTATGCCCGCATGATCTCGCAGATCTCGCGGAAGTGCGTGAAGGTGAAGTTCTCCTTGTGGTGCGCGAGGCACCACTTCGCGAGAATCGACCCGCCGCGTGAGACGATTCCGGTGAGCCGTCGGGCCGTCATGGGAATGTAGCGGAGCAGCACGCCGGCGTGCACAGTGAAGTAGTCGACCCCCTGCTCGGCCTGCTCGATGAGCGTGTCGCGGTAAATCTCCCACGTGAGATCCTCGGGCCGTCCGCCGACTTTTTCGAGGGCCTGATAAATCGGCACCGTGCCGATCGGGACCGCGGCGTTGCGCAGAATCCACTCGCGGGTCTCATGGATGTCGCGTCCGGTCGACAGGTCCATCACCGTGTCCGCGCCCCAGAGCGTGGACCACCTCAGCTTCTCCACCTCTTCGTCAATCGACGAGGAGACGGCGGAATTCCCGATGTTCGCGTTGATCTTCACCGCGAAGTGGCGGCCGATGATCATCGGCTCGAGCTCCGGGTGGTTGATGTTGGCCGGGATGATGGCGCGGCCCCGCGCGACTTCGGCGCGCACGAACTCCGGGTCGAACCCTTCGCGGACCGCGATGAATTCCATTTCGGGGGTGACCACTCCCCTGCGCGCGTAGTGAAGCTGCGTGACGGGGGCGTCGCCGCGAAGGGCCGTGCGCATGCGCGCCGCCAGCGCCGGCGGCATGGGGCGGAGATCGCGGGCCGTGGGCACGTACGAGCGCGCGACCTCGCTGACTCCACCGCGCGACACGATCCAGTCCTGCCGCAGCCGCGGCAGGCCGTTCCGGACGTCGAAGCCCTGCGGACCGCTGGTGTCGTACACCCGGACCGGCGGTTCGCCGCCCGACAGCGTAATCTCGCGCATCGGGACGTTCGCGACGAATACTTTACGCGAGCCGGGAAACGCCGAGCTGAAGTCGGCCGCCTGCAAGGGTGGGAGCGGTGTGCGTGTAGCCATGGAGGTTCCTAGCTTCGACTATAGCACCTCTGTCGGCCCCCGCTTCCCGCGGTCCCGGGCCCCGATCAGGCGAGTTTCCGGAGGATGAAGCACTTCAAGTAATAAGTCTCGGGGACGGTCAGGAGAACGGGATGATCCCGCCCCTGCATGCGTTTTTCCACGACGGTGACCTCCGCGCGCGCGTCGACCGCGGCGGCGGCGAGCACGTCCGCGAAGTCCCCCTCGCTGACGTTGTACGAACAGCTGCAGGTCACGAGATACCCCCCTGGAGCGAGCAGCTTGAGCGCGCGCAAATTGATTTCCTTGTATCCGGAGAGCGCCTTCTGCACGGCCGCCTTGTTCTTGGCGAAGGCGGGCGGGTCGAGCACGATGGTGTCGAAGCGCTCGCCGCGACGATCGAGCTCGCGCAGCTCGTCGAACACGTTCATCGCCCGCGCCTGGACATTCGTCAGGCCGTTAAGCCGCGCATTCTCCTGGATCCGCGCCACCGCCTCCTCCGAGATGTCGATGGCCAGCACCTCGGCGCACCGGGGCGCGAGCGCCAGCGCGAACCCGCCGTGGTAGCTGAACGCGTCGAGCAGGCGACCATGCGCGTACGCCGCCGCGGCCGTGCGATTCTCGCGCTGGTCGAGAAAGAGCCCGGTCTTCTGCCCCCGGTGCGGATCGACCTGGTAGACGACCTGCCCTTCGCGGATCTCCACGCTGGCCGGCACAGTGCCGTGCAGGACCTCTACCCGCTGCTCGAGCCCTTCCAGCAGGCGCACGCGAGGATCGTTGCGCGCCAGGATGCCGGCCGGCTGCAGGAGCTCCACGAGCAGACTCGTGATGTCGGGAAGGAGCCGGTCGACGCCCTGCGACAGCGCCTGCAGCACCAGGTAATCGCCGTACCGGTCCACGATGAGCGACGGCATGCGATCCGCTTCGCTGTGCACGAGCCGGAACGCCGTGGCATCGATCGCCAGCGACTCGCGGAACCGGACGGCCTCTTGGAGCCGCGAGCGCCAGAGCGTGAGATCCGCGGGATCGGCGCCGCGTGTCAGCAGCCGAAGCGCAATTTCCGACCGGTCGCTGTAGAGGGCATGTCCGACCGCCCGCCCCCGCGCCCCGACGACCGCGACGGTCTCCCCGCCGACGGCCTCGACGTGCGTCACGTCGGACTTGTAGATCCAGGGATGCCCCGTGCGGGCCCGCTCCTCCCCGCGCTGCGAAATCGTGACGACGCTCATAGGGCTCCTCACGTGCCACGTGGCACCTCGCACGTGACAACTAGCACGTGGGACGCGGCACATCGCACGTGGCACGTTTCCCGTGCACGCAGCACGTGGCACCTCGCACGTGCCACGCAGCACGTGGCACGTGGCACGTCGCACGTGGCACGTTTCTCCTGCCTGCCGTGCCTGTATAATCGCATTCTATGCGCATCGCGATCGGGGCCGACCACGCCGGGTTTCCTCTCAAGGAACACCTGATCGCCACGCTCAAGCGGCTCGGCCACGACGTGGACGACCGCGGGACGCACACCGAGGCGCCGGTGGACTACCCGCCCATCTGCGCCGATGTCGCGCAGCAGGTCGCCGCGGGGGCTGCCGACCGGGGCATCGTGCTGGGGGGGAGCGGCCAGGGGGAACAGATCGCCGCCAACAAAGTGCCGGGGGCGCGCGCCGCCCTGTGCAACGATCTGCACACCGCCCGCATGGCCCGCGAGCACAACGACGCCAACGTGCTGGCGATGGGCGGGCGCATCGTCGCCACCGCTCTCGCCGACGAGATTGTCTGCCTCTGGCTCGCCACGGCGTTCGCCGGCGGCAGGCACCAGCGGCGGGTCGATCAGATTACCGCGATTGAAAAGGCGCACGGCCCGGTGCAGGCCACGCAGGAAAGAACGAGATGATCACGAAGACCGACACTCCTCTCAGGTGGCGCTCGCTCGCGGAGTCCGACCCCGAGATCGCCGACGCGATCGGGCGCGAGCGGCATCGGCAGAACAGCGGCCTCGAGCTCATCGCGTCGGAAAACTTTGTCAGCAAGGCCGTGCTCGAGGCCGCCGGTTCCGTGCTCACGAACAAGTACGCCGAGGGGTATCCGGGCAAGCGGTACTACGGAGGATGCGAGTTCGTCGACGTCGCGGAGTCCCTCGCCATTGCGCGCGCCAGGGAACTGTTCGGGGCGGATCACGTCAACGTGCAGCCGCATTCCGGCGCCCAGGCGAACATGGCGGTGTATTTCACCCTCCTCAAGCCTGGGGACACCGTGCTCGGGATGAACCTGGCGCACGGCGGGCACCTGACACACGGGCATCCACTGAATTTCTCGGGCAAGCTCTACACGATCGTTCCGTACGGCGTGCGCCGCGATGACCAGCGGATCGACTATGACGAGCTCGAACGGCTCGCGCACGAGCACAAGCCCCGGATGATCATGGTCGGGGCGAGTGCGTATCCGCGCGTGATCGACTTCGAGCGGATCGGCAGGGTCGGCCGCGCGGTCGGCTGTCCTGTCGTGACCGACATGGCGCACATCGCGGGACTCGTCGCCGCTCGCGTGCATCCCAGCCCGGTACCGCATTCGGACTTCGTCACCACCACCACGCACAAGACCTTGCGGGGACCCCGGGGCGGGATGGTGCTCTGCCGCACGCAGTATGCGAAGGATCTCGATCGCTCGGTGTTCCCGGGCGTCCAGGGGGGGCCCCTGATGCACGTCATCGCCGCCAAGGCGGTCTGCTTCAAGGAAGCCCTGGAGCCGGGGTTCGCACAGTACCAGCGCCAGATAGTCGCCAATGCGCAGCGCCTCGCGGGCGGGCTCTCGACCGCCGGATTCCGGCTGGTCAGCGGGGGGACCGACAACCATCTGATCCTCGTTGACGTCTTTTCAAAGGGGCTCACCGGAAAAGTCGCGGAAGCGGCCCTCGAGCGGGCGGGGATCACCGTGAACAAGAACGCGATCCCCTTCGACGAGAATCCTCCAATGGTGGCGAGCGGCATCCGGATCGGCACCCCCGCGGTGACCAGCCGCGGCATGCGCGAGCCCGAGATGGACGTCGTCGCCGAGCTCATTGCGCGAGCGCTGACGTCGCCGGACAACGACGGCGCGCTCGCGGCCGTGCGCGCGGAGGTCGAAACGCTGTGCCGGACGTTTCCGCTGTACCCGGACCGCTAGCCCGAGACGAGCACACGGCGGAGCGCCTGCTGGCCGCCGTTCGCGCGGCCTTCGCCCCCGGAGGACCGCTCGCGTCGGCCCTGCCGGGCTTCGAAGCCAGGCCGGGACAGCTCGAGATGGCCCGCGCGGTCTCGCAGGCGTTCACCAGCGGAGGAATCCTTCTCGCCGAGGCGGGCACCGGAACCGGGAAAACCCTGGCGTATCTCGTCCCCGCGGTGCTCAGCCGCCAGCGCGTGCTCGTCTCGACCGGCACCAAGAACCTGCAGGAGCAGATCTTCTTCAAGGACCTGCCCGTCCTGCGCCAGGCGCTGGACGTCCCGTTTACATCGACCTACATGAAGGGGCGGGGGAACTACCTGTGCCTGCACCGGTTCGACGCGTACCGCGACGGCTCCGCTCAGTCGGGATTCGGGCGGATTGGCGCGGACTTCCGAAGAACGCCGGCCGACGCGCATCAGGTGCGCGTCATCGACCAGTGGCGTCGCGAAACACAGACGGGGGATCGCGCCGAGATAGAAGACCTGCCCGAGGATCTCCCGATCTGGAAGGACATCGCCGCCACGACCGAGAACTGCATCGGCGCCGAATGTCCGCAGCACGATGTCTGCTTCATCACGAGGATGCGCCAGCGCGCGGCTGAATCCGACATTGTCATCGTCAACCATCACCTTCTCTGCGCCGATGCAGCGGTGCGGCAGAGCGAGTACGGCGAAGTCATCCCCTCCTGCACTTACGGCGTCTTCGACGAGGCGCATCAACTCGAGGATGTCGCCACCCAGTACTTCGGCATCGCCATCAGCAACTACCGCCTGGACGACCTCGCCCGGGACCTGGAGCGTGCGGTCGGGGCGAACGCGGTGCCCGATCGGGACGCCGCCATGGAGCTGCGGGACGGGGCGGAGCGCGTGCGCGACCGCGCGAAGGCATTCTTCGCGGCGCTCCAGACGATGCGTATCGAGACGCCGGGCGCGGGTGCCGCGGACAGCCGCATCCGGGTCGCGAGCCGGCAGATGCGGGGCGTTGCGGACGAAGGAGCGGCGCTGATAGGCGCGGTCGAAGCGCTCGAGGCCACCGTGGCGCTCGCGCGTGACGTTCCGGAAGACGTGCTCGCCGCGGGCCGGCGTGCGGCCGCCGTCCGGACGGAGCTTGCGTTCCTGCTGCGCGCGGACGACCCGGCGTTTGTCTACTATCTCGAGACCCGCGGGCGCGGCGTCTTCCTGCGCGCCTCGCCGATTGACGTCTCCGCCATCGTCCGGGAGCTGCTCCTTGACCGGATGAAAGCGACGGTGCTGACGTCCGCCACGCTCACGGTCGACGGATCCTTCGAGTACGTTCGCAGCCGGCTCGGCATTCGCCGGGCCGAGGAGGTGCGGCTGTGCTCGGAGTTCGACTACGCGACGCGCGCCATCCTGTACCTCCCCAGGCGGATGCCCGAGCCGAAGTCGCGGGAGTTCGCGGCGGCGGTCGCGCGCCAGGTCGTGGAGATCGTGAAGCGGACACGCGGCCGCGCGTTCGTGCTCTTCACGAGTTATGCGAACCTGCGCGAAGTGCAGGCGCTCGCGTCCGCGGAGATTGCGTACCCCATCCTCGTGCACGGCACCGCTCCGCGGTCGGCCCTGCTGCGCGACTTCAAAGCCACCCCCAACGCCGTGCTCCTGGCCACGTCCAGCTTCTGGCAGGGCGTCGACGTCGTTGGCGAGGCACTGAGCTGCGTGATCATCGACAAGCTGCCGTTCGCGTCGCCGGGCGACCCGATTACGTCCGCCAGAATCGAAGCCATCACCGCAGGCGGCGGCTCGGCGTTCGGCGACTATCAGGTGCCCCTCGCGGTGCTCGCGCTGCAGCAGGGGCTCGGACGGCTGCTGCGGCACCGGCAGGATCGGGGAATACTGGCGGTGCTCGATCCGCGGCTTCGCACGATGGGCTACGGCCGCCGGTTCCTCGCATCGCTGCCGCCGGCCCCGATCACTCACG
>JALZOC010000650.1 GCA_030857365.1 Acidobacteriota bacterium | reverse complement strand
CCTCTGGTCGGCGCAGGACGCCGCGCGAGCGCGGCCCGGCCACTAAACCTCCGTGCGCCTCCGTGGGCTCCGTGGCTCCGTGGTAAACGGCCCCTGTGTCTCCCTGGATCCTCGCGGGCCGCTTTCGGTCATGTGAGGCTCACGTTCCTCCGGCGGCGCCGGGCGCAAGGCTCCGCGCCGAACGCGCGTGCAAGTTGGGTCCGCTTGTGACAGGATCGCGGGAAGGCCCCCATGACACTCAGCATCCTGATCGGAGTCGCGGCATGCATCGCCGGGATCGCGGCCGTGCGCCAGGTGCTGCGCCGGCGCGATCCGGAGGATGCCGCCAACATGGGCTCCGTGAGCCAGAACTGGGTGGCCGAGCACCGGGTCGGGCGCACCGAAGACGGATTGCGCTGACACGCCCGACCGACCGGGCGTGCCGGGCACGCTTCAGCGTTTCTGAGTCGCCGCCGCCACCCAGGCGTTGACGAGCGCGAGTGACGGCCCCCCCTGGGTCCGATAGGCGTCCGCGAGCCGGATCAGGCGGGCGCGATCCTGCTCGGCGTCCTCAATCGCCGACCCTCTCGCAAACGCCTCGTACAACGCCAGCAGCGCGAGCGCGAGCGACGGCTCGTCCTCGATACCCGTTGCGACGAGGTCGTCGACGGCGTCGAACCCCTCCTCGTACCGGCCGGCGAGCAGCGCCGCCAGAGCGTATCGGCGCTTCAGCCCTTCGTGATCCGGCCACCGCTTGCGCGCGGCCTCGATCGCCGGGAGCGCGAGGTCCCCGCGGTCCTGCCGCAGCAGCGCGTCGGTCAGCAGGACGTGCACCGTGACGCCATCCCCTTCCTTGATGAGCGCCGTACGCCACGCGCCAGCGGCTTCCTTGTCCCGGCCGCCGGCCGCGTAGCAGGCGCCCAGGTATACCATCGCGGGGTAGAAGTCCCCCGCCGCATTCATCGCGCGACGGAACGCAATCGCCGCCGGATCGAGCTTCTTCCGCGCGAGCAGGGACAGGCCCTGGACGAATGCGGCGACCGGCGCCTCGGCCGCGAGCGCATCGGGCACCTCGAGCCGGTCGAGGCCGCCTCCTCGGGCCTGCTCCACCAGCCCGCGGAGGAGCGGCGTGGCGGCGTCCGGCCGCGCGGCCACCTTGTCGAGGAAGGCTCCGACCACCTGCCTGTCGAGAACCTCCTCGACGGTGAAGGCCGGAATGCTTGCACGCGCGCGGACTTTCGGCCGGCTGCCGACATCAACCGTCAGAGCCGGGACGTCGACAGATTCCGCGGACGCGCGAGGGGCCTCGCTCACCACGAACGCGCGGCGCACTTCACCGACGGCCGCGCCTCCGGCCGTGACCTTGGCGTGCACCATGTATGGTCCCGGCGGCAGAAGCCGCACGTCCGCGACGCTTTGCGCGAGCATCGAGCCGTCGTGCGGGCCGCGCGACAGCGTCGCCGGCGCCTGGACGAGCGGGGCGCCGCCGCTCGCCGGCGCGATTTCGAAGACCACGGTGGCGCCCGCAAGGCGCTCGCGATCCCCCGCGAGGTCCATTTGAAGCGCCAGGCGCTCGTCCTGCCGCACGCCGTCCAGCGCGATGCGCGGTTCCGCGCTGCGATCCGCCGGCACGCGGACGAGCAGCGGGCTGGAGGCTGAGAAGGAACCGATCGCCACCTGCCGCGCGTCCACCCGATGATCGAGCGATCCCACGCGTCCGGCGGCGTCCATCACCGCGAGACGCACGATGTAGCTCCCCGGGGCGACGGGGATATCCGCGGAGAACGGCAGGGTCCCGCCGGTCGCCTCCCCAAGCGGCTTCTCGCCCGAGAGAATGGCTTTGCCTTCGAGATCCCGTACGAGAATCTGGAACGTGGCTTCCCCCGGCTGCAGCCGGGACGCCTCACCCGCCAGCAGCACTTTCAGCCGTCCGCTGTCGTCCGCATCCGCCGTGAGATAGCTCGTCATCCGGAGCCCCACGCCGGTCGCGGCGACCGGGGACTCGAGCGCGGAGGCCAGGCGGGCGGCCCAGTCCCGATCTTCATACGTGCGCACGTCGAAGAGCTCGCGCGCGCGCACCGCGACGCCGCTTCGCGACACCTGCACCTTCATGCGGCGGTTCTTCGCGGTCAAATCCCCGGGAGCCCGCTCCACGCCGACCCGGTAGTGCCCGGCGAGCTCGCGTCGAAGCGTCTCGAAGGCGACATCCGCGTTCACATCGGCGCGGAACGTGCCGCCCCCGGTCATCGCGGCGAGCGTCTCCAATGGACCGAGGTGGATGTACTGATCCCGCGTGGACCCGAAGTTGATCCCGCGGCGGTCGGCCGCGAACGTCGCCGCAGGAACAAAGATCGTGTGGATCGTCGCCCGCACCGCGGCAGCCTCGCCCGCGAGCGACGCCATCAGCGACACCTCATCCCGCTGGTCGAGCGGCCAGCCGCCGGAAATGAGGATGATCGTCTTGTCGCCGCGGACCTCGGCGAGCGCGGCGAGGGTCTGGCGCAGGGACGTCACGCTGGTGAGCGACGTCGCGTACGCCATCCGCCAGGCGGAATCGGCCTGCATCTGCAAATCGCGCATGCACGAGTTCATGCCGAAGCCGCCGGACGATCCCGAGCCTCGCGACGACGTGCCGCCGCCACTCCCTCCCGTGGAGCCGCCCGTGGAGCCGCCCGTGGTCCCTCCGCCGCCCCCCTGCCCTGCCGGCGTGCCCCCACCCCCAGGACCCGCCGGCGCGTCGCCGCCCGTCGGGCCC
>JALZOC010000649.1 GCA_030857365.1 Acidobacteriota bacterium | reverse complement strand
ACGCTCAAGCGCGCGGTGGAAGTGCGCCACCAGATGGTCGGGGAGTCGGCGCCGCTGCGGCAGGTGTGGGACGCGATCAAGCGGGCGGCCCCAACCAACGCGACCGTGCTGCTGCTCGGCGAGAGCGGCTCCGGCAAGGAGCTTGTCGCGCGTTCGATTCACCGGAACAGCCTGCGCAGCCGCGATCGGTTCGTTCAGGTGAACTGCGCCGCCATCCCTGAGGAGCTGATCGAGTCCGAGCTCTTCGGGCACGAGAAGGGATCGTTCACCGGCGCGACGGAGAAGCAGATCGGCAAGTTCGAGCAGGCGGATCGCGGGACGATTTTCCTCGACGAAGTGGGCGACATGAGCCCCAAGACCCAGGCCAAAGTGCTGCGGGTGCTGCAGGAGGGGGAAGTCGAGCGCCTGGGGTCCGCGCGCACGATCAAGGTCGACGTGCGCGTCATCGCCGCGACGAACAAGGATCTGGAGCAGGAGATCGAGAAGGGCACGTTCCGCGAGGATCTGTATTTCCGGCTGAGCGTCATCCCGATTCGGGTTCCGCCGCTGCGGGATCGGCGCGACGACATTCCGTCCCTGGTGCGGCACTTCGCCGATCTGTTCAGCCGGGACAACAACCGCCGCCCGCAGCGCTTCACGCCGGCGGCGCTCGAATTCATGCAGAAGGCGCGCTGGAAAGGCAACGTGCGCGAGCTGAAGAACACCGTCGAGCGCCTGATTATCATGACGCCCGGGGAGACCATTGACGTCGACGATCTCCGCGACATCATCCGGATTGAGTCCAAGGCCACCGCCGGGGATAATGAACGGGAGCGGCCGGGGACGCTGCGGGAGTTCAAGGAGTCGGCGGAGCGCACCTTCCTGGTCGGCAAGCTTCGCGAGAACAGCTGGAACATCTCGAAAACGGCGGAAGTGATCGGCACGCCCCGCAGCAATCTGTACAAGAAGCTCGAGCAGTACGGAATTTCACAGGAGAACGACGGAGCATAGAAGGCTGAAAAAGTGTGTTCGCCGCCGCAGCAGGCCAGACGATCGTCCCGAAGCTGCCGCGCGAAAGCGCGACGGCGCGGGGAGGAAAGTCCGAACTCCGCAGGGCAGTGCGCCGGGTAACGCCCGGTCAGGGCAACCTGAAGGAAAGTGGCACAGAAAATATACCGCCCGACTTCGCGCTTCGCGCTTCGTCGGACACGCCCGCGAGGGCTTGCCCGCCGTAGCTCGCCGCGGCCGCAAGGCTCAGGCGAGCGGAGGAGGGTAAGGGTGAAAAGGTGCGGTAAGAGCGCACCGCGCCCGTGGCAACACGGGTGGCAGGCAAAACCCCGCACGGAGCAAGGCCAAATAGGGGAGCGCGTGGCACGGTGACGCCGCAAGGCGTTGGCGGCGCCGCAATGGACGGCCCGTCCAGAGCTTCCGGGTAGGCTGCTTGATCCCGCCAGCAATGGCGGGGCTAGAGGAATGATCGTCACCTGCCGTAGCACACGGCTGCGAGGCCGTGTGCGAAGGTGGGGACAGAATTCGGCTTACGGCCGGCTGCGGCGGTCTTTTCGATGCTGGAACGACGGCTCAACCCGGGCACAGCCCCCCAGGGGGCTGTGCACGCTTATTGCTTAGGTGGACGGCATGGCTCACTACCTCGTCACCGGCGGCGCCGGGTTCATCGGGTCCCACCTCGCGACCGAACTGCGGCGTCGCGGCCACCGCGTCCGCGTCGCCGATTCCCTGATCACGGGCAAGAAGAGCAATCTCGATCACATTCCTGATGTCGAGTTCCTGGAGGGGGACCTGGCGGATCTCGACTTTGCGCGGCGCTCGGCCGAGGGCTGCGACTTCGTGCTGCACCAGGCGGCCATCCCGTCGGTGCCGCGGTCGGTGAAGGATCCCGTATCGTCCAACCGCGCGAACGTCGACGCCACGCTCAACATGCTCGTCGCGGCGCGCGACGCCGGTGTCCGGCGTCTGGTGTTCGCGGCGTCCTCCTCGGCCTATGGCGACACGCCGACCTTGCCGAAGCACGAAGGCATGCCGACCGGCCCCCTGTCGCCGTACGCGCTCCAGAAGGTCGTGGGGGAGCAGTACCTGCAGATGTTCACTCGGCTGTATGGCCTCGAAACGGTGAGCATCCGCTACTTCAACGTCTTCGGCGCGCGGCAGGACCCCTCGTCCCCCTACTCGGGCGTGATCTCGGTGTTTGCCACGGCGCTGCTCGAGAATCGCTCCCCGAACATCTACGGCGACGGTGAACAGACCCGCGATTTCACGTACGTTGCCAACGTCGTGGACGGCGTCCTGCGGGCGTGCGACGCGCCAAAGGCCAGCGGAGAGATCATCAATGTCGCCACGGGCGGGCGCATCTCGCTCAACACGCTCTTCCGATCCATGCGGGAGATCATCGGGAGCGCCGTGGAGCCGACGTACCTTCCGGGCCGGCAGGGGGACGTGCGGGATTCGCAGGCCGATATCACCAAGGCGAAAGCGCTGCTCGGGTACGAACCGCTGGTGTCGTTCGAGGAAGGGCTCAGCCACACGATCGAGTGGTACCGCACCGCCGGGGCGGCGGCAACAGCATAGCGAGTCTCTCAGCTTTCAGCTTTCAGCGTTCAGCTTTCAGCGTTCAGCTAGTCCCCTGGAAACGAAATCACTAGAAGAAATTCCCGATCTGTGATCTAACAGGGGCATGCCACAGATTGGACGTCCCCGAGCCGAAGTGGTGGTCACCGACGACGAGCGCGCGGCTCTCATG
>JALZOC010000648.1 GCA_030857365.1 Acidobacteriota bacterium | reverse complement strand
GCTCCTGGGGGGCGGGGCCCCCCTGCGCGCCACTCCGCCACAGACGCCCGCGCCGGCCGCCGCGCCGCAGCCGGCCGGCGGAACACAACCCCTGCCCCCGGGACCGGAGCCAGGGCCCGACTCGCGAGTCCAGCCCGGCACGCCTGTGGGGGAGATCGTCAAGGGTGAGTTCGAGGGCAGCAAGGTGTATCCGGGCACGTGGCGGGAGTACTGGGTGTACATTCCGAAGCAGCTGGATCGCGCAAAGCCGGCGCCGGTCATGGTGTTCCAGGACGGGCTCCAGTACAACGCGCCCGTCGTGTTCGACAACCTCATTCAGCAGAAGGTCATCCCACCGATGGTGGGGGTGTTCGTGCTCCACGGGAGGGTGAAGGCGATCTCCCCCGACGCGCTGGACCGGATGAACCGGAGCTTCGAGTACGACGCGGTGACCGGCGATTACGCGAGGTTCCTGGTCGACGAGCTGCTGCCGCACGTGCAGAAGATGCACGGTGTGACCCTGTCGAGCGATCCGAACGATCGCGCGATCGCGGGGAACAGCAGCGGTGCGATTGCGGCCTTCGTGGCGGCGTGGCAGCGGCCTGACGCGTTCCGCCGGGTCTTCAGCGCCATCGGCACGTACGTCGGGTTGCGGGGCGGGAATGCGTTCCCCGTGCTCATCCGCAAGACGGAGCCCAGGCCGATACGCGTGTTCCTGCAGGACGGCGATCGGGACAACAACATCTACGCGGGCAACTGGTGGATCGCCAACCAGGACATGCTCTCCGCATTTCAGTACGCCGGCTACGACGTGCGGCACGAGTGGGGCACCGGCGAGCACAACTCGCGGCATGCCGCCGCGATCTTCCCCGAGGCGCTCCGGTGGCTGTGGCGCGAGTGGCCGTCGCCGGTCAGGGCCAATCCCGAAGGCAAGTCACGACAGAACGTCTACCAGGTCCTCGTCCCTGGTGAAGAGTGGCAGCTCGTGAGCGAGGGGCATCGCCACACGGACGGCCCTGCGGTTGCTCCGAACGGAGAGATGCTCTTCTCCGATCCCGCCGTCAACCGGATCCATCGCGCGGGGCTCGACGGCAAGGTCACGGTGTTCGCCGAGAACACCAGCGGGGCCAACGGGATGATGTTCGGGCCCGACGGCCGCCTTTACACCGGCGCGACCCGTACGAAGCAGATGATGGCCTACAGCGAGGACGGGAAGACCGAGATCCTTGCCGAGGATGTGAGCGTCAACGACCTCGCGGTGAACGCCAGAGGAGATCTGTACTTCACCGACTCCCCGGGCAAGAAGGTCTGGTTCCTGCCCAAAGGGGGCAAGCCCCGCATGGTCGATGAGGGGATCGAGTCGCCGAACGGCGTGCTGTTCTCGCCGGACCAGTCCCTGCTGTATGTCTCCGACTACAGCGGCCAGCTCGCCTGGTCGTTCCAGATCCAGGCCGACGGCTCGCTCGCGCACAAGCAGCGCTACTTCTACCTGCACGTGCCGGACGCGGCGGTTCGCAGCGGAGCGGATGGCATGGCGGCGGATGCGGACGGGCGTGTCTACATCGCCACGCCGCTGGGGGTGCAGGTGCTCGATCAGATGGGCCGGGTGCAGGCGATCATCCCCGCCCCGCTGACCGCCTCGCTGTCGAACGTCGAGTTCGGCGGGCCGGGCATGGACGAGATGTTCATCACCAACGGCGACAAGGTCTTCAAGCGCAAGACGAAGGTGAAGGGGATCGTCTCGTGGCGGCCCCCGGTGAAACCCTCGCCGCCGCGTCTCTGATGCGCCTCCCCGCCGGCACGTCCGCCTCGGCACCGCGTGCGCTGGCGATCGCGGCGCATCCCGACGACATCGAATTCGTCATGGCCGGCACGCTGCTGATGCTCCAGCAGGTGGGCTGGGAGATTCACTGCCTGAACGTCGCGAACGGCAGCCTGGGGAGCATGACCATCCCGCCGGCGAGGCTCACGCGGGTGCGCAGGCGCGAGGCAGTCGCGGCGGCCGCGCTGCTCGGAGCGGTCTGGCACCCACCGCTCTGCAACGACCTGGAGATCTTCTACGACGATCGGACGCTTCGACGCGTGTGCGCCGTCGTCAGGTCCGTCGCCCCCGCCGTAATCCTGACGCATTCGCCGCAGGACTACATGGAGGATCACATGATCGCGGCGCGCCTCGCGGTCACCGCCGCCTTCGCGCGCGGGACGCCCGGATACCGGACACTCCCGCACCGTCGACCCGACGCGCGCGACGTGACGATCTACCACGCCAGCGCACACGGGATGCGGGACGGCCTGCGCCGCAGACTTCCGCCCGGCTCTTTCGTGAACACCACGCCCGTGCACGATCGGAAGACCGCCGCACTCGCCTGCCACGAGAGCCAGCGCCGGTGGCTCGACACCACCCAGGGCATGGACGATTACGTGCGCACGATGGATGACTTCAGCCGGAAGATGGGGGAGCTCTCCGGCCGGTTCGTGCATGCCGAGGGCTGGCGGCGGCACCTCCACTACGGGTTCTGCGCGGAAGACGCCGACCCGCTGAGCGCCGCGCTAGGAGCCGACCATCTGATCAGCCGCACGTACGAGCGCGGGCTGTAGGACGGGGTTCGGGGTTCGGGGTTCCGGGTTCCGGGTTCCGGGTTCAGGTTCGGGGTTCCGGGTTCGGGTTCCGGTTCCGGGTTCAGGTTCCGAGTTCTGAGATCCGAGTTCGGCGTTCGAGCTCCGGTTCGGCGTTCTCGGTTCGGCTGAACCCGGCACCCGG
>JALZOC010000647.1 GCA_030857365.1 Acidobacteriota bacterium | reverse complement strand
GGCCACGGTGGCCTGGGTGTGCTCTACAACCTGGCCTGGCTCGTGGTCACGCTCTACCTGGCGCTGGCGGTGCTGATCCTCGGCGTCTTCCTGCCTATCGCGCTCATGTTCGGGGTGCCGATCCGCAAGTTCATCAAGGCGGTGAAGGAGCCGGCGGTGATTGCCTTCTCGACCACGTCGAGCGAGGCCGCACTCCCACGCGCGATGGAAGTACTCGAGCGCCTGGGCGTCCCCCGCCGGATCGTCTCGTTCGTGCTCCCGCTCGGGTACAGCTTCAATCTGGACGGCACGACCTTGTATCTGTCGCTCGCGGCCGTGTTCGTCGCGCAGGCGGCTGGCGTCGAGCTCACGACCGGTCAGCAGATCACGATGCTCCTCACGCTCATGCTCACGAGCAAAGGCGTCGCGGGAGTGCCGCGCGCGGCCCTGGTCATCCTCGCGGGCACCCTGGCGAGCTACGGGCTGCCGCTCGAAGGGGTCACCCTCATCCTGGGGGTCGACGAGCTGATGGACATGGCCCGCACGATGACGAACGTGATTGGCAACTGTCTCGCCACGGTCGTGATCGCGAAGTGGGAAGGGGAGTTCGTCGAGGCCACCGACGAGCAGCTTGCCCTGGCGGCAGCGCGGGGAGAAATTTAGCGCCTCATGACCTATGGACTCTCGGATTCAGCCCGCAGCCGCTTCCGGTTGTGGTTCCTCGAAGGGGCGCGCGACGCGGCGGTGCCGACGCAGAACGAAGGCGCCCACCAGTCGACCTGGTGGAAGGTGATGTGCCTCACCGGGGTCGACTATTTCTCGACGCTCGGCTATCAGCCCGGGATCGCCTTTCTCGCAGCCGGTCTGCTGTCGCCCCTTGCGACCCTGGTCCTCGTGCTGCTCACGCTCTTCGGCGCGCTGCCGATGTATCGGCGCGTGGCGGAGCTCAGCCCCCACGGGCAGGGCAGCATCTCGATCCTGGAGGAGCTGCTCCCGCGCTGGCGCGGCAAGGCGCTCGTCCTTTGTTTGCTCGGGTTCGCCGCAACAGGGTTCATCATCACCATCACGCTCTCCGCGGCGGACGCGACCGCCCACGTCATCGAGAACCCTCTTGCACCGGAATGGCTGGGGCACCCGATCCTGCTCACGCTGGTGCTGCTCGCGGCGCTCGGCGCGATATTTCTCAAGGGCTTCCGGGAGGCCGTCGGTATCTCCGTGCCGATTGTCGGTGTGTACCTTGCTCTCAACGTCGTTGTGCTCGCCTGGGGCCTGCACCACCTGTGGCTGCATCCCGAGTTCTTCTCCCGCTGGTCGACCGCCGCTGCCGCAGCGCACGGCAGCCCAGCCTCAATGGTGCTTGTCGCGATGTTGCTCTTCCCGAGACTGGCACTCGGGTTGTCCGGGTTCGAAACCGGCGTGGCGGTGATGCCGCTCGTCAAGGGTGATCCTGGAGACACGTATCGCAACCCGGCAGGGCGCATCAGGAACACCAAGGCGCTGCTCACCAGCGCCGCGTCCATCATGAGCGTGATGCTCGTCGGCAGCAGCATAGTCACGACGCTGCTGATTCCGCCGGAACAGTTTGCAAAGGGAGGCGCCGCATACGGCCGCGCACTCGCCTACCTGGCGCACGAACATCTCGGGGAGGTGTTCGGCACGATCTACGACATCAGCACAGTCGCGATTCTCTGGTTTGCGGGGGCCTCCGCGATGGTGGGATTGCTCAATCTCGTCCCGCGGTATCTCCCGCGATACGGGATGGCGCCGGAATGGGCCAAAGCCCACCGTCCGCTCGTCGTCATTTTCGTCGGCGTCACCTTTCTCGTCACCATTCTGTTCAGGGCGGACGTCACAGCGCAGGGTGGAGCGTACGCGACGGGGGTGCTCGTGCTCATGGGGTCGGCGGCTCTGGCGGTGACGCTCGCAGGCTGGCGCGACGGCCGTTCATGGATCGGGTACCTGGTGCTGACGGTGATTTTCATCTACACCACCGCCGTGAACATCGTGGAGCGGCCGGAAGGCATCAAGATCGCCGGGATCTTCATCGTGGCGATCGTGGTGACGTCGCTGGTGTCACGCGTCCTGCGGTCGACGGAGCTCCGCGTCCAGGGGGTGGAACCCGACGAGAAGGCGCGAGAGTTCATCCGCGCCGCCGCCGGCGCACCCGTCAGGATCATCGCGAACCGGCCGGATCTCGGCGACGTCTCGGAGTACGAGCACAAGCTGCGCGAGGCGCGCGACGCGCATCACCTCGGACCTGACGATCGCGTGCTGTTTGTCGAAGTACGCCCGGGGGATGTTTCGGCCTTCAGCGGCATCCTGACGGTGGCGGGGGCAGAGGTCGGAGGCCACCGGGTGCTGCGATGCGTAAGCCCGGCGATTCCGAATGCCATTGCCGCGCTGCTGCTCTATTGCCGCGATCAGACCGGGCAAATCCCGCACGCGTACTTCGGATGGACCGAGGGCAACCCCATCGCGTATCTGCTCAAGTTCCTGGCCTTCGGCGAGGGGGACACGGCGCCCGTGACTCGTGAAGTGCTGCGCCAGGCGGAACCGGACCCGGCGAACCGGCCGCGGATTCATCTGGGCTAGCCCGCGCCGTCCTTCCGTCTCGATCCGGACACGGGCTCCGAGACTACGCGCGCGTTCCGGGTTTTGCGTCTCCAGCGGCGAGCCAGACAGCGCACTCTTCGACGCCGTGCCCCTTCACGGCGGTGACGAGGAACTGCAGGCGATCGTAACGGACCGTGTCGCCGACGTC
>JALZOC010000092.1 GCA_030857365.1 Acidobacteriota bacterium | reverse complement strand
TCCCTTCGGCCCGATGACGTCCTTCACGAAGAACGCCACTTCGCTCATCATCGGACCCCATCCCGCTTCATACCAGCCCACCGAACCATCGTCGAAGCTCACGTGGAGGTGGCCGTAGTTGTACATCCCTGGCTTCAGGTCCTCCGTGAGGCGCGCCCCCACGGCAGAGACGCGGACCGGCCTGGCGCCCGTCATCTGGCACATGACGTCGACGTAATGGACGCCGCAGTCGACGATGGGGCTCATCGACTTCATGAGATTCCGATGCGTGTTCCACGACGCGCCGTGGCTCTGCTGATTGAGGTTCATCCGCATCACGAGCGGCTTGCCGAGCGTGCGCGCGAGCTCGATGAACCTGACCCATGCGGGATGCACCCGCAGGATGTAGCCGATCACCAGCTTGCGGTTGTGGGCTTTCGCGCTGTCGACGATGGACTGGGCCTCCGCGACAGTCTCGGCCAGCGGCTTCTCGCAGAACACGTGACAGCCCGCCTCGATCGCGGCCCTGGCATACTGCGCGTGCGTTTCGGGATAGGTGTTGATGCTGACCACGTCCGGGCTTGTCGCCGCGAGCGCCTCGAAGTAATCGCCGAACTGCGGGACGCCGCCCAGCTCCCTGCTGAGCGCATCGCGCGATTCCGGGCCACGGCTCACGACGCCGGCGACCTCGAACTCGGGCATCTTGTGGTACGCGCGGGCGTGGCTGGCGCCCATGTTTCCGCAGCCGGCGACGAGAACGCGAAGAGGACTGGGCATCTGGAAAATCCTGTCTGTCCGAAACCTGACGTGATGGTTGATGAGTGACGACGCTGCGGGCACGCTGCAGCACGTCGAATGTCGCACTCGACATGCTCGCACGTGGCACCTGTGGCACATGGGAAACGCAGCACGTGGCCGGGGTACCCGTTCCCCATTATGCCAGTCCGGGCGGCCGCGCGCTGCCGCCGCACCAGCAGTGAAGGTCCGCTCGCCGGATCGCAGGATAGGCGCCGGGTGGTGTGGTGATTGCGTTCGCGGTAGAGTAACCCCCGTCGCTCGAAAACGGGGACACTCACCTTTAGCGTAAGTTATTGATCCCGACAGGCGCGGTCGTGCGACGCATGGATCGTGCCGGCAGGAAGCCAGGCCGCAACCGGCCCATTGAAATAGCGGGCGGGAAGGAGCGATCGGATGAGCGGCGTCAGGGTACTGGTGGGCACACGCAAGGGCGCGTTCATCCTGACGTCGGACGGCCGGCGCAGCCACTGGGACGTGACCGGGCCGCATTTCGGCGGGTGGGAGATTTACCACGTGAAGGGATCGCCCGTCGATCCCAACCGCCTGTACGCATCGCAGTCGAGTGGGTGGTTCGGCCAGATCATCCAGCGTTCGAACGACGGCGGCAGGACGTGGGAGCCCGCGGGCAACAAGTTCGTCTATGACGGGGTCCCCGGCACGCATCAGTGGTACGACGGGACGCCGCATCCGTGGGAATTCAAGCGCGTGTGGCACCTCGAGCCGTCGCTGACGGAACCCGACACCGTCTACGCAGGCGTTGAAGACGCGGCATTATTTCGCTCGGGGGACGGCGGCCAGAACTGGCACGAGCTGCCGGGCCTGCGCGGCCATGGATCCGGTGCGTCGTGGCAGCCGGGCGCCGGCGGGCTCTGCCTGCACACCATCGTGCTGGACCCGACCGACTCCGCGCGGATGTTCGTGGCCATCTCGGCGGCCGGAGCGTTCCGGACCGACGACGGCGGGCTGACGTGGCGGGCGATCAATCGCGGCCTGCGGTCAGAGGGCATTCCGGACGCGGATGCCGAGGTTGGCCACTGCGTGCACCGCATCGCGATGCACCGGTCGCGCCCCAACGTCCTCTTCATGCAGAAACACTGGGACGTCATGCGGACCGACGACGCGGGGGAGTCGTGGCGGGAGGTCAGCGGCAATCTGCCGAGCGACTTCGGGTTCGCCATGGACGTGCACGCGCACGAGCCGGAAACGGTCTACGTGGTTCCCATCAAGAGCGACTCGGAACACTATCCGCCCGACGGGAAGCTGCGGGTCTACCGCAGCCGCACGGGCGGACACGAGTGGGAGCCGCTGACGAACGGCCTGCCGCAACGCGACTGCTATGTGAACGTGCTGCGGGACGCCATGGCGGTGGATTCGCTCGACTCCTGCGGCGTGTACTTCGGCACCACGGGCGGTCAGGTGTACGCCTCGGCCGACGCCGGCGACAGCTGGTCGGCGATCGTGCGCGATCTCCCGCCTGTGCTGTCGGTCGAGGTTCAGACATTACCGATCAAGTAGATCGAGATTAGGGATTAGGGATTCGGGATCAGGGATCAGGGATCAGGCATTCGGGATTCGGGACGAAGCGAAAAGACGGGCCTCGCGCGAGGGGGATTTGTGGAGACCATTCAGGAGACTCGCGGGTTGATGATCCGCGTCGAACTCCCCGCGCACCTGCGAACGCTCGCGCGCGTGGCGGGCGAGGTGACGCTCAGGGTGGAGAGCCCGGCCACTCAACGCACTGTTCTCGACGCGCTCGAGGCGTCGTACCCCGTGCTACGCGGCACGATTCGCGATCACGTCACGCAGCTGCGGCGGCCGTTCGTGCGGTTCTTTGCGTGTGAGATCGATCTCTCGCATGAGGCGCCGGATGCGCCGCTGCCCGATGCTGTCGCGACAGGGGCCGAGCCGCTTCTCGTCGTGGGCGCGATGGCCGGAGGATAGCGATGATGCTGTGCAGAACCGTCGTGGGTGCCCTCGCAGCGGTGATCTTCGCCGGTGCGTCGACTCTCGCGCAGACCTCCAATAACGACGCGCTTCGACAGGCGCTGACGTTCCACGCCTCGTTCGACGGCGGCGTGGACGCGGTGCACGCCGCCGGCGACCCGGCCCTCTACTCGGCGCCGTCGTTCAAACAGCGCAGCGAGCGGACACGCGGGCTTCCGCCCGGCGGGGAGGTCGTGCTCGCACGCGCGGCAGGGCGGTTTGGCGCTGCGCTGCGCTTCACGAACCGAAAGGCTCCGCTTGTCTTCTTCAGAGGCGAACGGAACATGCCGTACCGGCCGAACGACTGGGGGGGCACGGTGTCGGTCTGGCTGAGCGTCGATCCAGCGACGGACCTGGAGCCAGGATTCTGCGACCCGGTCCAGATCACGTCGCGCGCGTGGAACGACGGCGCCTTCTTCGTGGAGTTCGAGAAGCGGCCCGAGTCGATCCCGTTCCGCCTCGGGGTCTATGCAGACCTGGCGGTGTGGAATCCCGGGAACCGCCGGTTTGACGACATTCCGCAGCACGAGAGGCCGCTCGTGACGGTGGATGAGCCGCCCTTCGGCCGCGGCAGGTGGACGCATGTCGTCTTCACCTTCGACCGCTTCAATACCGCCCGCCCGGATGGCGTCGTCCGCCTGTATCTCGACGGCAAGCTGCGCGGCGCCCTGAGCCCGCGCCAGCAGACGTTCACCTGGGACCCGGAGGCCAGCGCGATCGCGCTCGGCCTCGGGTACGTCGGCCTGCTCGACGAGCTCTCGACCTTCAACCGCGCGTTGACCGACGCCGAGGTCCGTTCGCTGCACGAGCTCGAAAGCGGCGTGACGGGGCTCGCCCGGTAAGCCGTGCCGGCGCGCCGGTGTCAGGAGACACGCATGTTCCGTGCTTTGTTCGTGGCCTTCACGACCTGCTCGATGCTTATACGGCTCCCGGCCGAACCGGCGGCCCAGACGGGGCGCCTGCGGGCGGGTGCCTCCCGAGTGGAGATCACGCCTGCCGCGGACGCGGCGCTGCCGATGAGCGGATACGCCGGCCGGACGGGGGGCTTCACGGGCATCCACGACAATCTCCACGTGCGCGCCATCGTCGTCGACGATGGTGCGAGCCAGGCTGCGCTCGTTGCCTGCGAGGTGATTGGCATCTCGGCCGCTTTGTGGGAGAAGATCACGGAGCGGCTCACGCGTGAAACGGCCATTCCCCGCGACCAGATCGTCCTGGCCTCCGTGCACACCCATGCGGCCCCGGCGCTCGGCACGTACGGCGAACCGGCGGAAGGGGACGCGGCTCGGCCGCGCGCCGCGTATGTCGCCAGGCTCGAGGACGCCGTGGTCACCGCGGTCCGGCAGGCGAGGTCGGCGCTTCAGCCGGCCAGGATTGGCTACGGCACCGGTAAAGCGAACGTGAACATGAATCGGCGCGCGCGGAATGGGGATGGCGGCTGGATGCTGGGCAACAACCCCGACGGCGTCTCCGACAAGACGGTGGCGGTAATCAAGTTCGAGACCATGGCCGGTGAACCGATCGCCATTGTCAGCAACTACGCCGTCCACGGTACGGTGCTGGGGCCCGGCAACCTGCAGATCAGCGCGGATCTCCCCGGAGCCGTATCGAGGGTCGTCGAGAAACATTACGGCGAACGCGTGGTCTCTCCGTGGACGAGCGGCGCCGCCGGCGATCAGGACCCGATCTATCGGACCGGAACGGATTTCAGGAACGTGGCCGCACTCGGACAGCTGCTGGGAGAGGAGGTCATTAAAGTCGCCGAAACCATCAGGACAACGTCTCGCGGACGCGTGCGCGGGATGCAGAAGCTGATGACGTGCCCGGGGAAGCGCACCGTGCAGGGTCCTGGACCCGGCCGCGAGTACACGATCGAGGACGCGGATCCCGTCCCGATCCGGCTGTCGCTGCTCGTGATCAACGACATTGCAGTTGCCGGCGTCTCCGGCGAGGTCCTCACCAATATCGCCCTGAGGCTCAAGCGGGAGTCCCCGTTCAACCGCACCGTCATGGTGACCCACGCGAATGGGTCGAGCGGTTACCTGGCGGATGATGCCGCCTACGATCAGGTGAGCTACGAAATCGTGGCCACGCGTGCCCGGCGGGGCTGCGCGGAGGGAGCCATCGTGGACGGGCTCCTCGAGATGATGGACACGTTCTTCTGACATGCAGGCGGGGACACTTCGGCGCCGGTCGCATCTATAATGAGCGGGCTGTCGTTTCCACGGCCGCCAGGTGGCTCTCCCGCGTAACACGTCCGAGACGTCGCACCTATAGACACCATTGTCCCTGTCGTCAGCGGATCGAATAAATGACCAGACTCCTGATTGCGTCTCTCCTGCTCGTGCCCGCCCTGCTCACCGCCGCGGACGGTCGGGCCAGGAATGTCGTGCTGTTTCTCGCCGACGCCGGGGGCATCCCGACCATCAATGCCGCCAGCCTGCACGGGTACGGAGCCCCGCGGAAACTGTTCCTGCAGCGCATGGCTCATCTCGGCCTTTCGGACACCACGGCGGTTCCACACTTCGTGAGCGATTCGGCGGCCGGCATGACGGCCATCGTCACCGGGCAGAAGACCCGGAACGGGGTTGTCGGCCAGTCGGACTCGGGCGAGCGCGGCGTGCGCGACGGGGCGCCGCTGAAGTCCATTCTGGAGTACGCGGAGGAGCGGGGGCTCTCGACCGGGATCATCACCAGCGATGCCGTGACCGGCGCGACGCCCGCCGCGCTGTACGCCAAGGCGAACGATCGGGGGGCGACCGCCGTGATCTTTCCCCAGGTGTTTGCGCCGCGGTTCGGCGACGGCGTCGACGTGCTGATCGGCGCAGGGCGTCCGGCGATCGCGAAAGCGCTCACCGCCGCCGGCCTGGATCTCGACACGCTGGCGCGTGACAAGGGACGGCCCCTTCTGACTGGCCTGTCAGAGATCGCGCCAGACGCGAAGCGCGCAATCGTGCTGCTCGAGTCCGCGCAGTTCCCGCTGCCCGAGGCCATGCAGGTTGCGGTGCGGATGCTGTCGCGCAATCCGAAGGGGTACTTCCTGATGGTCGAGTGGGATACCCACACCGACAATCTCCGGCGCGGGCTGGACCGGATGGTCGAGCTCGACAAGGTCATCGAACAGACGGCGCAGACCCGTAAGGACACCCTGGTGCTCTTCACCGCTGATCATTCGTTCGACATCCGCGTGCGCGGCGGGCAGACCGGAACGCCGCTGCTCGACGGGTTCGACGAGGCGGAGGCGAAGCGCGTGGAGGAGAAGCGGCGGGACATTCGAATCCCCGCCGTTCGGATGGACAACGGCCACACAGCGGACGAGGTGCTCGTCGCGGCGCAGGGCCCCGGCGCTGCCCGGGTGAAGGGGTACATGGCGAACACGGATCTCTTCAAGGTGATGATGGACGCGTTCGGCTGGAAGTAGCCGGATCGTGAGCCTGCACGAACACCCGCGCGAGCGGGATCTCGAGCCCCGCCAGGAGGCAGGTCGTCAGCACCTCTCGAGCCTTCGCCGACAGTTCGACGGGCCGGTCGAATCCCACGGCCGACCGCCGGTAGACCCGGATCGCGTCGAGATCCGGGTCCACGACCCAGTACTCAGTGACGCCCATACGCTCGTACAGCCGGCGCTTGATCGTTTCGTCCCTCTTCCGCGTGCCGGGGGATCCAATCTCGATCACCAGCTCCGGAACGCCCGCCACGTGCTTGGCGGTAACCACCTCCGCCGCCCGGGCGTTCGACATGTAGAGCAAGTCGGGTTCCACAACATCGAAGTGCGAAAACACAACATCGAGCGGCGCGTAGAACAACTCGCCAACGGGATGCGCTTCGAGCCAGGTGCCAATCAGCAGGTAGAGCCGTCCGGAGATGCGCTGATGGCGGATGTTCGGCGAAGGGGTCACGTAATGCTCCCCGTCAATCAACTCGTGGCGCTTCCCGTCGTCCGGAAACAGCACGAAGTCGTCGTACGTGAGCTTCACGCCTGCGGTCTCAGGTCTCACATCGTCGCTGCCAGGCATACGCTCATTCTAACGCGACTGCAGCGAGACGCGTGCCAGGCCGTAACACGCGGAAAAGCCGAATGTCTGCCTCGGCGCGCGGTAACGAGCGGCAGATTGTGCAACCCGCAAGCAGCCTGCACGCCGCAGATGGTGAGACGCGGCGCACGGTGCACGGGCAGCAGCGCTCAGCGCTCGACGTGACCGATGTCGACGCCGATGCCCGTGACCCGGTACGGCGCGTTTGCTTCGAAGTCGAATGAGAAGATGGCTTCGTTGCCGTCCCTGTCCGGGATCACGGCGCGGATCTGCCGGGGAGTGGCCGCGACGCGCGTGATCCGGAGCGTACCGAAGTTCCCCCGCATTCGCGCGAACATGTTCGCGCGCTCGGTGGCCGGCCGTTTCGCGAGCGTCTCGGGGCTCATGATCTCCTCCTGCATCCTCAAATAGACCGCTTCGTCGCCCGTGTTGAACGCCTCGATATACGTCCGTACGCGTCTGGCCTGCGGCGTGTCGGGAAGCGCCGTCGGCGCGTTCTTCGGAACAGGCGCGGGTGGAGGTCCGCCCTGGACGACGACCTGCCCCCCCTGAACGGCGAGCATTCCTGCAAGCAGCACCGTGATTATCATGTGTGTCGTCTCCTTTGTCAGTCCTCGCGTAATGCGACGACGGGATCGATGCGGGATGCCCGGATCGCGGCCGGCAGACTGGCGGCGATCGCCGCGATCGCGATTGCCGCAGCCATGCCCGCGATGGTCAGCGGATTGTCCGGCCGCACGCCGAACAGCAGCGAGCGCAGCAGCCGGGACAGCGCGATCGCGAGCGCTGCCCCGATGACGAGCCCTGTCGCCACCAGCATCGCGCTCTGCCCGGGCACGGCGCCCAGCACACGGCCGCGGGTGGCGCCGAGCGCCATGCACACGCCAATCTCGCGCACGCGTCGGTTGACGGCGAACGACAGCAGGCCGTAGACGCCCACGAGAGCCAGAACCGCGGCGAGGCCCGCAAACCCGGTCAGCAGCGCGGCCAGAAACCGCGGTTGGGCGACACTCTGCTCGAGCAGCGTCTCCATTGTCGTGACGTTCGCCATCGGCAGCGCCGGATCGATGCTCTTCATCGCCGCCCGGAGCGCCGTCGTCGTCCGGGCCGGGTCCCCGGTCGTTCGGATCACGACGAAGGTCTGCCGGCTGCTGAACTGGGTGAACGGGATGTACATCTCGGCTCCGGGCGTCGAGGCAGGTCCGCCGTGGTGCACATCCCCCACGACGCCAACGACCGTAGCCTCGAGGCCGCCGATGATGATTTGCGCACCGAGCGGAGACTCTCCCGGCCAGTAGCGTTTCGCCATAGTCTCGTTGACGAG
>JALZOC010000646.1 GCA_030857365.1 Acidobacteriota bacterium | reverse complement strand
TATAGGGGCAACATCATCCTTTCCGTGGCCGGCGTGGTCGTGGCCAAGGTCCCGTTGTGGCGGATCATGGAAACCCCGCGGTCCGATGCATGAGGACTTGCACACATCCCGTATCATGTACGCGGGACACCGGCCAGAGGCCAGTCCCGATGATGCGGGGCGCGCCGTGCCAGAGGCACGAGCAGCGCCGCCAAGGCAGCCGCCCAGAGGGCAGACGCGCCGGCGACCTCCCCCGCGAGGACCCCTGCATTCGCATGTCCACTCTGAGAGGTTGATTCCCCGATGAGCTACATCCTCGACACGCTATCCCCCTACGTGGTCGAACAGTCGATCAAGAACACGCCCGATACGTTCCTGCCCTATCAGGACATGGTGCGCATCGTCAAAGCCGCCGATGGCCGGCCCCTCACGGTACCGCAGCAGGCGGACTTCGATCGCGCCAACAAGTCGTTCCACGCAGCGGCCACGCTGAAGGCGCGCGATCGCGTGCATGGACTGAAGGCCATCAACGAGGCCACGGGTGACCCCGAAGCGGCCATCAAGGCGGCAGAGGGCTTCATGAGCGGGACCGACCGCATGACCATGCCCTCCAACGAGCCTGTCCGGTCGTCGCACGGCGCCAGCTCCGCGTCTCCGGGCACCAAGGCGCAGGCATGGTCCGATGCCGTCGCCGAGTACGCGCACTCGAACGGCATGAAGGCCCTGGTGACGAGCGGTTCCGTCGCGGTCAGCGTGCCGTTGTCGCCCGAGCCCATCGCGCTTCCCCAGCGCGCCCGGTTCGTCCTGGAGCTCATGCCGGCAGTCGAAGCGGAGGGCGGCAACTACGCCTACCTGAAGCAGACCGTCCGGACGAACAACGCCGCTCCGGTCGCTGACGGAGCGACGAAGCCGACGAGCATCTACACCCTGGTCCGCGTCGATGACACCACGAAGATGATCGCTCACCTGAGCGAGCGTATCCCGCGGTTCTACGTGGAAGACGCGCCGCTCCTGAGATCGTTCATCCAGAGCGAGATGTTCTACGGCATCCAGGCGGCACTCGATGGTCAGATCCTGTCCGGCAACGGCACTGCGCCGAACCTCCTCGGGATCACCGCCACACCGGGCATCGGCGTCGTCACGACCGGCGCTGACGCGCTCGCCCGCACGCGGACCGCGCTCACGTCCATCCAGCAGGCGGACATCGTGCCGGACGCCTACGTCTTCACGCCGTCCGACTGGGCGAAGGTGGAAGCCGTCGCGATGTCGCAGTTCGCGGCCAACAGCGGCGTCGGCAACCCCGTCGATGGCATGTCCCGCACCCTCTGGGGCGTGCCCGTCGTGGTCAGCACGTCGCTGGCGAACGGCACCGCGCACCTGGGCGACTTCCGGGGCAGCGCGAGCCTCTTCTACACCGGCCAGCCGCGTCTCGACTGGTCCGAGAACACCTATGACTCCGTGGCCGGCGCGACCGACTTCGAGCGCAACTTCCTGCGCTTCCGGGCGGAGGGTAGGTTCGGCTTCGCGGTCACCCGCCCGACCGGCCTCGATGGCCGCCAGGATCGTGCGCCGCCAGTCGGGTGGGATGCGGCCGCCCTGGGGCGCGATACCGATCAGCAGGGCCGTCGGGCGCCGGGGCAGCGCCTCCTCCAGCGAGGCCACCACCGGGATGTCGTAGGGGTCGCCCAGCCACTCGCGCACGTTGTGGCCTGCCCGGGAAGAGTCCAGCACGGCCACCACCGGATCGCGCCCGTAGCGGATCACCCCCATGGCCGTCTTCGAGGCCAGCTCGCCGAAAGCACCTTCAGCCAGCACGGCGTAGCGGCGGCGGTGAGCATGCTCGATGGGCTGCGATCCGGGGCTGGCAGGCACGGCCACGAGTCTAGGACCTCCCAGCAGAGGAACAGCCGGGGAGCGCAGTCGGACGGCGCAGACCCGCGAAAGCAGTCACGGGAGGACGTCCCGCTTGGTACGCATACCGGAGTCCGGGTGAATCGGTCTCATACGTCTCACCCACGTTCGCCGAGTACATCCAGCCGCGCCAGAGCCTGGCGATCATCGGGTCAGGGCTGGTCTGCGGCCGCAGGGATGAGCAACGGTGGCAGGCAGGCCACGAGATACGACGCCGTCATGGCCTCCCGAACCCGAACCGCCGCTGCGCGCGCTCCGCGATGAAGGCGCCGAGCAGCGAGCCGATGCTCCCGATCGAGAAGACGACGCCGACCAGCGCCGGCGGCATGCCGACCTCGCGCGTGAGGTACAGAAGCAGCATCGTCTGGATGATCGTGAAGCCGAGGTTGAAGGTCGTCGCCTCGCCGAGTGCGTCGCGTCGGCAGTCGTTGGTTCGGACGTCACCATCGACGCGTTGTCCAGTGGTGACGCGTTACCTGTCAAGCGGTCGCGCCGGCGCCTACGGCAATCGCTGGTGCACCTACTTTCGGCAGAAGGGTTCCGAGTTCAGTCGGGGCTGTGCCGAGGGCGGCGCCGGTGACCGCGCGCTTCTGAAGTCACTCACGGACGACGGTTCCGTTCCCGGGCTGCTTGCCTATCGCGACGGCGAGCCGGTGGGCTGGGTCAGCGTCGCGCGCGTGCCGAGTTCGGCCGGATCCTGCGGTCGCCCACGCTCAGGCCGGCCACAGGGGACGACCGGAATGACGAGTCCGTCTGGTCGATCGTGTGCTTCTTCATACGCCGTGACTCGCGAGGCCAAGGCGTGGCTCGGGCTCTGCTTGACGCTGCCGTGAAGCACGCCCGACGCCGCGG
>JALZOC010000645.1 GCA_030857365.1 Acidobacteriota bacterium | reverse complement strand
TCACCCGCGAGGCACCGGCCAACCAGCCCGTCCTCGTCTTGTTCGCCCATTTGTAAATACACGTTGGTCCCTGGAAAGTTGGTGACTTATAGCACAACCGCCCCGGGGGGACGAGTATGATGAGGCCCCACGACCATGGATCGGCACTTCGCCGGACGTCACACGCAAATTGAGAGCAAACGGGGCGCGACCGCCCAGGTGGTCGAGGCGCTGGACGCCTTTTGCGACGCCGAAGAGGTGCCAGATGAGGTTGCCTGGCGTCTCAGGGTGGTGCTCGACGAGATCGTGGCAAATATCGTCACCCACGGCCGGGCCGGATCCGGATTACAACCGGCCCTGGACGTCTGGTTCCGCGCAGAATCTGCCGCCGTAGAGGTCACGGTAGCGGATGACGGCCCCGCGTTCAATCCGCTCCTTCAGCCCGAACCCGACACTACTCTGCCGCTGGCGGCGCGACAACCGGGCGGCCTTGGGATTACGCTCCTCAAGTCACTGATGGACGACGTTCACTACGAGCGGACGGATCGCAACGTCCTCACCATACGCAAGGGGCTGGGTCCGGCAGCGGGCACGCCCCACGGGAATCGATGAACATCGAACAGACAGATCAAGAGGGCGTGTTGGTGATTGCCCCTTCGGGGCGCATCGACACGACCACGAGCGGAGCGGTCGAGGAGGTGCTCAAGCGGACGGTGGATGTTGGAGCCCGCCGCCTGATCATCGACTTCTCCCGTGTCGACTACATCAGCAGCGCGGGGTTGCGCGTGTTCCTGGTACTGGCCAAGAGAATGCGGGATCTGCACGGCCGATTGATCCTGTGTGGCATGCCGGAGCCGGTGGCACAGGTGTTTCGACTGGCCGGCTTCATGGCGCTCTTCCAGGTGGAGGCGTCTCGTGAGGCCGCGGTTGCCAGGATGGGTGCGGCTGCGTGAGTGCGATCCGGCTCAGGATCCAGCCACCTGAAGGGCCAGTGTCCGAACGGGATTGCGCGACTGGACCCCTGACCTTCGGACGCGGATCCGACTCCGACGTCGTCATCAGCGATCACGCGATGTCTCGTCATCACGCCAGGGTGGTCGAGGAGGGTCACGGCTGGTTCGTTGAAGATCTCGGGGCGCGCAACGGCACCTATGTGAACGGGACCCGCGTTGACGGCAGGCAGGCGGTGCGCGCAGGCGACGTGATCCTCATGGGCGGCACGCGCGTCTACCTGCGCGACCCGGCCGATACCTCCGAGCGGCTGGCAGGTCTTGACCTGAGCTCGTCGATCTTCCGTCGCGTCACCGACATGCACGGGGAGGATCTCGATCCGGCTGGTGGCACCCCCGGCCGGGTCGCGGCGCGGCTCAAAGCCCTGAACGACTTTCATCGGGCGATCGCCGGGCCGATTGCGCTCGACGCGCTTCTCGCGCTGCTGCTCGAACGCCTCTTTGCGGCACTCCATCCTGAAGAAGGCGTGATCCTCCTGCGGCAGAAGGACGGCAGCCTCGCAACCGTCGCGAGCCGGCGGCTGCCGGGTGCCTCAGGCGAGCTGCTGGTGTCGCGACGGCTGATCAGCGAAGTGGTCGACAAGGGCACCGCGGCGCTCGTCTCCGACCTGGCGATGGACGATCGCTTCTCCGGGTCGGACAGCATCATCGGCGCCGGAATCCGCAGCATCCTGGCGGCGCCGATCAGCGATTCCGAAGGGTGTGTCGGGATGGTCGCGGTCTACTCCCGCGCGCATGTCCGCCGCTTCGGCGAGGACGACATGGAACTGCTCGTGTCACTCGCCGCGGCCGCCGCGCTGCGCATCCGCAACGTTGCGCTCGCCGAGCAGGCCGCCGAACGGCGCGTCCAGGATCACGAACTGGCGCTCGCCCACGACATCCAGATGGCGATGCTGCCGCGCCAGTTCCCGGACCGTCGCGAGATCGAGATGGGCGCCGCACTGATTCCGGCGCGCGCCGTGGGGGGTGATCTGTACGACTTCCTGCTGGTCGACCGGATGCTCTGGTTCATCGTTGCCGACGCGGCCGGGAAGGGTGTCAGTGCGGCACTGTTCATGGCGGTGACGCGAACGCTGTTCCGGGCCGTCGCGCAGGACGCGCTGTCAGCCGGATCAGTCATCGAGCGCATGAACAACGAACTCGCGCGCGATAACGAGCGGCAGTTCTTCGTCACGGCGGTGGTGGGACGGCTCGATCTTGTGTCAGGAGAGCTGACCTACGCGAACGCCGGGCACCCTGCCCCGCTGCACGTGACGAGTGCCAGCGACACGGCCTCGCTGGACGAGAACGTCCTGGCTGCTCTCGACGGCGCCGGCAGCGGCGTCGCGTTGGGAATCATCGAAGGTGCGCCCTACACCGAGGCAAGAACAATCCTCGGCCGCGGCGACGTCCTGCTGCTCTTCACCGACGGGGTGACCGAGGCGATCAACGGGCGCCACGAGCTCTACGCCGATGCAAGGCTTGCGGCGAGCTTCACGGCCGCCGCGACGCTATCGGTTGGGAAGATTGTCGAAGCGGTCATTGGCGGTGTGAACCAGTTTGCCGGCGGGCAGCCCCAGGAGGACGACATCACCGTCCTCGCGCTCCGCTATCTCGGGGCGTCGGCGTAGCGCGCCCGCCGACCGATGCTAGGAGTCCGTCCGACTAATCGCGGTGATGGCCACTCGCCCTTGTACCGTGCGGCCAAGATGGGCGTCGCCGCTCTCGGCGATGGCCGCCGGAATGTCCCGTGCCCCCTCGTGCCGAGCGCGCG
>JALZOC010000644.1 GCA_030857365.1 Acidobacteriota bacterium | reverse complement strand
GCTCCAACGTGCGGCGTTCGTCGTCAGTCAACACGATCGGTTTGTGATGACGTTTTCTCGGCATGCCGCGGAGCGTACCAATGTCCCGAGTAAAGTACAAGACGTTTTCTGAGACACGACACTAGGGACGCGGCTTCTCGAACACCAGCATGTAGTGGTATTTGAGGAACGTCTCGCGCGACCGGAGCGCCAGCCCCGCCGCGAGGGCGTCGGCAATGACACGTTCCGGATCGACGCGGTCTTCGACTGCCGGCCCCGGTCCGCCGCCATCCTTCGTGAAATTGACGATGCCGACGCGGCCGTTCGGCTTCAGCGATCGCGCCACGTTCTTGAGAAGAGCCACCGGTTGCGCCATCTCGTGATACGAGTCGACGATCAGCACGGCGTCAACCGCGGCAGGAGGGAGCCTGGGGTCGTTCGGCCTGCCGAGCACCGTCCGCACGTTCTTGAGCCCGAGGCGATCGACACGCCTGCTGATCGAGTCGATCATCTGGCTCTGAATGTCCTCGGCGTAGACCAGTCCGTTCGGCCCGACGCGCCCGGCGAGCCTGATGGTGAACCAGCCGCTGCCCGCCCCCAGGTCAGCGACGACCACCCCTTCGCCCACTCCCAGGGCGTCCATGATCCTGTCGGGGCTCTGCCACTCGTCGCGGTCGGGTCCCTCCAGTTCCGCCAGGTCCTCGGGCCTGAACAGCCGCGTGTGCTGCGCCGCCGGAACCGCCGTGATCGCCGCGGCTCCCAGCACTATCCCCAGCGCGAGCACGAGTCTTTGCCTTCTTGTCTTTCTTGTCATCGATGGTGTATCCCGGTACTCCTGGAGAGGTCATCGCTTCGGCCGACAGGATCGCGTCGAGCTGCGCATCGGGCAGCAGGCCGCGCTCGCGAACGAGCTCGCGAATGGATCGACCCGTCTGGACCGCCGTCTTCGCAATGTCCGCCGTCGCGGCATAGCCGATGTACGGGCTGAGCGCGGTCGCGAGAGCCGTGCTCCGGTCGAGCAGTTCACGGCAGCGCTCCTCATCCGCCGTGATGCCTTCGACGCACCGCTCCTGGAGCACCCGCATGGCCTGCGTGAGAATGCGGGTGGCGTGGAGCGCGTTCCACGCGATGACGGGCATCATCACGTTCAGCTCGAGCTGACCGGCGTCCGCCGCGGCCAGAACCGCCGCGTCACACCCGATCACCTGGAAGCACACCTGGTTGACCATCTCGGGCACCGACGGGTTCACCTTGCCCGGCATGATCGAGGAACCCGGCTGCACGGCGGGGAGCTGGATTTCCGCGATTCCGGCGCGTGGGCCCATGCTCAGCAGCCGCAGGTCCGAGGCGACCTTGCCGACCTCCACCGCGAGGCGGCGGACCGCCCCGGAGCACGCAAGCACGTCCCCCATGCTCTGGGTGACCCTGAATCGATTCGGAGCCGGCCGCAGCGGCGCGCCCGCGAGTCTGGCCAGGCGAGTCACCGCCTCGCGCGTGTAATCGTCTCCCGCATTGATGCCGGTGCCGACCGCCGTGGCCCCAAGATTCACGTCATGGAGTTGTTCAGCCGTCCGTGCAATCTCCCCGGCGGCTTGCCGGACGTTCGCCGCGAAGCCGCTGAACTCCTGCCCGAGCGTGATGGGCACCGCGTCCTGCAGATGCGTGCGCCCCGTCTTCAGCACGTGCGCGAACAGCACACTCTTCGCATCCAGCGCCGCGGCCAGCGCGCTCGCCGCTTCGACCAGCGGCGCGAGCGTGGCCACGAGCGCCACGCGTGTCGCGGTCGGATACACGTCGTTGGTCGACTGGCCCATGTTGACGTGGTCGTTCGGATGGACGACCGTGTACTTCCCGAGCGCCCCGCCGAGGATTTCCGCCGCCCGGTTGGCCAGCACCTCGTTGGTATTCATGTTGTGCGACGTGCCCGCACCGGCCTGGTAGATGTCGACGACGAACTGGTCGCGCAGCTTGCCGGCGATCACCTCGTCCGCCGCGGTGACGATCGCGGCAGCGACTTCGGACGGGAGGCGGCCGAGTGCGGCATTCGCCTCCGCCGCGGCCTTTTTGATCTGGACCGTGGCGACGACCAGCGCGGAGGGCGCCGTGAGCCCGCTGATCGGGAAGTTGTCGAGGGCGCGCTGGGTCTGAGCGCCGTAATAGGCCGCGGCAGGGACGCGGACCTCTCCAAGGGGATCGCGCTCGACACGGAACTTCATGACTACGCTCCGATTATACTGCTCGCTATGCTTCACCCCTTTGTCGAGAGCATGGTCGAGCTCATCACGAAAACGTCCACGGATTTGCCGCCGGACGTGCGCGCCGCGATGGGCCTGGCGCTGCGCGGCGAAGAGCCCGCCTCCCGCGCCGGTCAGGCGCTGACGGTCATCGCGCAGAACATCGACCAGGCGGCGTCGTGCGACGGGCCCATCTGCCAGGACACGGGGATGCCCACGTTCGAGGTGAAGGTTCCGGTGGGCACCAACCAGATCGTGCTTCGCTCGCAGATCAGGGAAGCGGTCGCCGAAGCCACGCGCCGTGGCAAGCTGCGGCCCAACTCCGTCGATTCGATCACGGGCGAGAACTCGGGCAACAACCTGGGCCCCGGCACGCCCATCATCCACTTCGATCAGTGGGAGGCGGCGGACATCGAAGTGAAGCTGATCCTCAAGGGTGGCGGGTGCGAGAACACCAACGCCCAGTACGCCCTGCCTGCCGATCTCGACCACCTTGGGGGTGCGGATCGTTCGCTCGAGGGTGTCCGCAAG
>JALZOC010000643.1 GCA_030857365.1 Acidobacteriota bacterium | reverse complement strand
CCCCTGGGGCACCGGCGCATCGGCCAATGGATCGCGCGGCATGGAGGAGTCATTCCATGGCGCCGTGCGGCGTACGGCGGCGAGGCGCGAAGCCGTCACGGCGAGTGCGCGGCAGCCGTGCGCCACGCATGTGTTCCTCGGGGCCAAGGGTGGGTCCGGGACCACCACCGTCGCCGTGAATTGCGCGGTGGAGCTCGCCAGGCTGACCAAGCGGCCTACCGCGATTCTCGATCTGAAGCCCTGCCTGGGCGAAGTCGCGCTGTTTCTCGGCGTGCGGCCGCGCTTCACGGTGCTCGACGCGATCGAGAACCTGCACCGGCTGGACAGGGAGTTCCTTCGGGAGCTGATGTCGCGGCACAAATCGGGGCTGGACATCCTGGCCGCGTCCGAGCAGTTCGATCGGCCGGGTGCCCAGGACGCCGGAGCGGTCGAAGAGCTTCTTCGCGTGCTGGCGCGGCTCTACGACTACATCGTGATCGATGCGGGCAACATGATCAATTCCTGCGCGGTGGCCGCGCTGTATGCCGCGGACACGATCTTTCTCGTTACCAACCCGGACGTGCCGTCGATCCGCAACTCGCAGCGGCTTGTCGATCGTGTCAGGCAGCTCGGCGCGGGGAGCGAACGCGTGAAGATCCTGCTGAACCGCGTCTCCGACCAGATCCTGATCGCCCCCAAGCAGATCGAGACGGCGCTGGGATACGGCATCCATCACACATTCTCGAGTGACTACCGCACCGTCTCGACGGCCCTGAATTCGGGGGTCCCGCTCGCGCTCACGAACAACTCGGAAATCTCGACGCAGTTTGCCAGCTTCACGCGTCAATTGCTCGGCCTCCAGGACGATGCGAAGGCAGAGCCTGAGAAGCGCAAGGCATTCCTCGGCCTCCTCTGATACGGACCCATAAGCCATGAGCGTGTCTACTACATCACCACAGGCCCCGGGCGGAACGCCCCGGCCACCCGCGCGCGTGGACGCACCCCGGCCGCAGTACCTCGAGCTCAAGGCCAACGTCCACCGGAAGCTGCTGAATCGACTGAATCTCGAGGCGCTCGCCTCCGCGGAGCGCTCGCGCGCCGAGGCGGAGATCCGCACGCTGCTCTTCGAGTTGATTGCCGAAGAAGGCATGCCGCTGACGATGACCGAGCGCGAGGGCATCCTCAGCGACGTCATCGACGAGGTGTTCGGCCTCGGGCCCCTCGAGCCGCTGCTGAGGGATCCGGGAGTGAGCGACATCCTGGTCAACACGCACAAACAGGTCTACGTCGAGCGATCCGGCAAGCTCGAGCGCCTGCCGACCACGTTCCAGAGCGACAAGCACCTGATGCGCGTGATCGATCGGATCGTGAGCGGCGTCGGGCGGCGTGTGGACGACAGCTCGCCGATGGTCGATGCGCGCCTGCCCGATGGCTCGCGCGTCAACGCCATCATTCCGCCGCTCGCGGTCGACGGGCCGCTGCTGTCGATTCGCCGCTTTCCGGCGGAGCGGCTCAAGGCGGAGGATCTCGTCACGATCAAGGCGATGACGCGTCCGATGCTCGAATTCCTCGAGCACTGCGTGCGGGCGCGGCTGAACATCCTCATCAGCGGCGGCACCGGCGCGGGCAAGACGACGCTGCTGAACGTGCTCTCGAGCTTCATCTCCGAGCACGAACGCATCGTCACGATCGAGGACGCCGCCGAGCTCCAGCTGCACCAGGCGCACGTCGTCCGGCTCGAGACGCGGCCCCCGAACGTGGAAGGCAAGGGAGCCATCCGCCAGCGGCAGCTGCTGGTCAACGCCCTTCGTATGCGCCCCGACCGCATCGTCGTCGGCGAAACGCGAGGTGAAGAGGCGCTCGACATGCTCCAGGCCATGAACACCGGCCACGACGGATCGCTGACGACCACCCATGCGAACACCGCGAGGGACGCGCTGACGCGTATCGAAACGATGATCGCCATGGGCGCGACGAATCTTCCGGAGCGGGCCATGCGCCAGCAGATCGCGGCGGCGATTCAGATCGTGATTCAGCAGTCGCGCATGAGCGACGGCACCCGCAAGGTGACGAGCATCTCCGAGATCACCGGGATGGAGGGGGACGTCATCACGATGCAGGAGATCTTCCTCTTCGAGAAGCTCGGGATCACGCAGGACGGAAAAGTGATCGGCCGCTTCCGCGCGACGGGCGTGAGGCCGAAAGTGTGCGAGCGTCTGAAGACGTCGGGTGTGCACATGCCGGCCGACATGTTCGAAGGCGTGACGGAGGTGCGGTGATGGGAGTCATCATTCTCATCACCCTGGTCTTCGCGTTCGGCGTTGCGATCGTGATGGGGCTGTACATGGGGGCGATCAAGCTGCCCGGGATGCTCCAGCAGCGCAAGCTCGACGCCCGCCTGCTGGAAGTCTCGCAGCCGGCCGAAGAGCCCAAGCCGGGCGCCGGCAAGGTGATCGTCAAGGTGCGCCACGAAGGCCCGATCCCGGCATTGGACCGGTTCATGGCGGAATCATCGAGGGGATCCGCCCTCGCCACATGGATAGGGCAGTCGGGGATGAAGGCCAGCGTCAGCGGCGTGGTGCTCGTCGCGCTCGCCCTCGCGGGGCTCCTGGGCGTGGTCGCACTCAAAGCCACGCGAGCGTCCGTCGGCTTCCCCGTTGGCGCCGTCGTCGGCTTCTGCGTGCCGTTCGTGGTGCTCAAGGTGAAGCGCGGGCGTCGCCTCCGGGCGTTCGAGGAGCAGTTTCCGGAGGCGCTCGACATGATTGC
>JALZOC010000642.1 GCA_030857365.1 Acidobacteriota bacterium | reverse complement strand
GGGTTCGGCGGCTTCGGCGGAGGCCGGAGCGGCGGCGGCGGCGCGTCGGGAGGCTGGTAGTACACTGGCGGGGATCGGGGATCGGGGAGACTAGAGGAAGGGACGAGGCGACAGGACGATGAGACGAGTTCGATTGGTGAACGCAGCGGTGATCGCTATGCTCGCGATGACGCTGTCCGGGTGCACGTACAACAGGTTCACGACGCAGGAGGAAGGCATCAAGGCCCAGTGGGCGCAGGTGCAGAACCAGCTCCAGCGCCGCAACGACCTGATTCCGAATCTCGTCGAAACGGTCAAAGGCTACGCAGCGCACGAAGCCAGTGTCTTCCGGGACATCGCCGAGGCGCGATCGCGGCTGCTCGGCGCGAGAACGCCGGAAGAGGTGATCCCCGCGGCGAACCAGCAGTCCTCCGCCCTCGGGCGCCTGCTCGCCGTGGTCGAGAGCTATCCGCAGCTCAAGGCGGACCAGCAGTTCCTGCGCCTGTCGGACGAACTGGCCGGCACGGAAAACCGGCTCGCCACCGAGCGGATGCGCTACAACGAGCTCGTGCGCGACTACAACGCCCTCCGGAACAGGTTTCCCTCGAACCTGACCGCGAAGATGTTCAAGTTCCAGGAGTATCCGTACTGGGAAGTGCCGGCGGACGCGAGGCAGGTCCCAAAGGTCAGTTTCTAGCCGGTGCACGGAGGTCGCGCGCGAGCGGCGCGGGACGGAGCGCGCGGGGCGTGGCTGGCGCTGGCTCTTGGTCCCTTCATCCTTCTCTGCACGCTGAACTCCGCGGGTTACCGGTACGGCGCCTCCGATCTGGCGTTCTACGTGCCGGCCGCGCTCACCCGCCTCGATCCATCCCAGTTCCCGCGCGACGCCTCCCTCATTGCCTCGCAGGCGAGGCTCACAATGGTGGACGAAGTGCTGGCGGCGTTCGCACGGCTCACCGGCGCGACGCTGCCAGCGTTGCTGGCGCTGCTCTATTGCGTCTCGCTTGCGCTGCTCGCCGCCGCGTTGTGGAGCGTCGCCTCGCGTGTCTATCGCAGCAGCTATGCGGCGCTGGCCCTGCTCGCCGCGGCGACGCTGCGGCACGCCATCTCCAGGACCGGGACCAATACGCTCGAGGCGTATTTTCATCCGCGGCAGCTCGCATTCGCGCTCGGCGCGCTGGCGGTGGCGGGCTTTCTCGCCAGGCGCCGCGCGCTGCCGGCCGCGCTCGTCGTCGGCGCCGGGCTGCTTCACCCGACGACCGCGATGTGGTTCGCCATCTGGCTGGGCGTGGCGACGGCTGTCGAGGATCGCCACACGCGGGTGCCACTCGCGGCATCCGCCGTGCTTGGAATCCTCGGGTCGATCTGGCTGCTGTCGGCGGGACCGCTCGCCGGCAGACTCGCCCCCATGGACGCGGAGTGGCTCGCCACTCTCGTCACGAAGGACTACCTTTTTCCCCTCGAGTGGCCCGCAGACGTATGGCTGGTCAACCTGGCGTACGCACCCGTCATCGTGGCAATCCATCGCCGGCGGCGCGCGGCGGGCATCCTGGTCTGGGGGGAGACGGGCCTGGTGATCGGTTGTTTGTCGCTACTCCTGGTCTTCGGCCTCGCCCTCCCTTTCAACGCGGCTCGCGCCGCCATCGTGGTGCAGCTTCAGATACCACGCGTCTTCTGGCTGCTCGATCTCCTCGCCACAATCTACGTCGTCTGGGCCCTGGCGGAAGGACGCGCGGGGACGGCCCGGAGGGCGCGGGTGACCGCTGCCGTCATCGCAGCGGCGTCGCTGGCGCGCGGCTCTTACGTCATGTTCGTGAAGTTCCCCGATCGCCCCATCGCCGAGCTTGCCATTGCGGACGATGACTGGGGACGCGCAATGGCGTGGGCGCGCAGCACTCCGAAAGACTCCGGATGGATGGCGGATCCGATGCACGCCGTGAGGTACGGGACGAGCCTGCGCGTCGCGGGAGAACGGGACGTCTTCGTAGAGGCAGTCAAGGACACGGCCATCGGGATGTACGAGCGGCACGTCGCGATCCGGACGCGCGATCGCCTCGCGGAGCTGACCGACTTCGAGGCGATGACACCTGCCCGCGCGCGCGGGCTGGCCGCGCGCTACGGACTCGATTACCTCATCTCCGAGCAGCCACTGGACCTGCCGATCGCGTTCCAGAGCGGCGCGCTCAGGGTTTATCGTTTGCGATGAAGCTCCGCCCGCTGAAGCCGACAACTGAGAGCTGAAAGCTGAAAGCTCAGAGCTGAGAACTGTGTCCTACATCCCCAAACGCCGCCTGCGCAACGGTCACGCGATGACGGTGTACTGCTGGGCCCGGCGCCGCGCATTTCCGGGACTGCCCCCTGCGGCCCTACGGCACTTCGACGTGGAGCAAGGCACTCGGGTGCTGGCGCACTGTTACTGGCAGGCCACTCCAGCGGCACACCCCGCGCTGCTTGCCCTCCATGGCCTCGAGGGGTCGAGCAGCGCGCACTACATGCGGGGGATCGCGGCGAAAGCGTTCGCACGCGGGTTCAGCGTGATTCTGCTCAATCAGCGCAACTGCGGGGGGACGGAGCACCTGGCGGCGACCCTGTACCATTCGGGGCTGACCCACGACGCGGACCACGTGCTTCGGGAAATCGACGCCGAGGGGATCGGCCGCGTGGTCATCGCGGGTTACTCCCTTGGCGGTAACCTCGCCCTCAAGCTCGCGGGCGACTACGGCGACCGTGCGCCGGAGGCGTTGCGGGCCGTCTGCGCCGTGTCCCC
>JALZOC010000641.1 GCA_030857365.1 Acidobacteriota bacterium | reverse complement strand
CGGGGCAGCCGTGGGTGAATCCGTCACCCAACATGCGCAATCTGCTTCAAGCCACTCTCTATCCCGGGATAGGGGCGATCGAAGGCTCGAATATATCTGTCGGCCGCGGAACGGATACGCCCTTCGAGCAGATCGGCGCTCCCTGGATCGACGGCGTGGCGCTCGCCGAGGCGCTCAACCGCCGCAATCTTCCGGGCATCCGCTTTTACCCTGTCCGCTTCACCCCCACCGCCAGCAAGTACGCGAGGGAAGCGTGCGGCGGCGTCTTCATGGTCGTGACCGACAGGACCACCCTTCGCCCGGTCCGCGTGGGGCTCGAAATCGCTGCCCTGCTGCACAAGTTCCACGGTGCGCGGTACGAACTGGAGACGACCGAGCGGCTGTTCGGATTGCAGGACGGTGTGGCGCGGATCCGCGCCGGTGAAGACCCGGCCGCGGTCGCCACTCTCTGGGGAGTCGGCGAGGCGAGGTGGCGGTTGCTCAGGAATAAGTACCTCCTGTATCGCTGACCTATAACGGACCCTAAAACCCTGAAACCTAAAACCCGTTACAGTCTTACCCTCTCTTATTGCGATACATCCTCTCATCCGCCTCGTTGATGAACGGGCTGATGTCGGTCGCGTGCGCGGGCACTTCGACGCAGCCGGCGCTCAGGCCCACTCCCTCCGGCAGGTCGGCGACTTCGGCTGATTGCGCGAAGGCGGCCCGCAGCTCGGCGGCCTTCCGCACCGCGTGGTCGTGGGGGCAGGAGATGAGGATCAGGAACTCGTCTCCTCCCCACCGGAACACGTAGTCCGCCTCGCGCACGCTGCGCACCAGGAACGCGGCCACGCGCTGCAGCACCTGGTCTCCGACCTCGTGGCCAAGGGTGTCGTTCACGGCTTTGAATCGGTTCACATCCACGAACATCATCGAGAGCGGAATGCCGTACCGCTGGTGGCGCTGGAGCTCCCGGCTGATCACTTCGTCGAAAAAGCGGCGGTTGCGGCAGCCGGTCAGGGCGTCTCTCGTGACCAGGTCCCGCAGCTCACCCTGCGCCGTCTCGAGGCGGCGGTTCGCGACGCGCAGCTCGTACGTCATGTCTTCGAACGTCATCAGCTGCATGCCGAGCGCCATGGCAAGGTAGAGCGCGAGGTTCAGAAAGGTCGCCTGATCCGAGAGCCCGATCGAGGCTTCGCCGAAGGCCCAGAAAACGTGCGCCAGCGCCAGCGCTAGCAGCGTCCCGCCGATCACGCCTGCGCCATAGAGCCGCGTCTGGCGCATGAGTGCGACGTGGGCGATACCGGCGGTGGCCAGCGCTCCCGCAATCATGAGGTGCCCAGGTGCATGGACCGCCTCGGCGCCGAACACGAGCGGCGAAAGGCCACACCAGATGAGGACTGCCAGAAGCACGATCGCGTATCCCCGCCGCAGCCGCGGGCGTGTTCTGTACGCATCGGCGCTGATGACGAACACGAGCGCACTGAGAATGCCGGCGAACTGCGACAATCCGTACATCGCATAGTTCGCCTTCGTAGCTGTGAAGCTGTGCGCGATCAGGAAGGGGGAGGCCGCCGCCAGCGCCCACCCGAGGATCCAGTAGCGGATGTAGAGACGCTGCCGGTAGAAATACAACAGGCAGAGCAGTGCGGTGATGAGAATGGCGGCCGCGCCGAGCAGCACGCGCGGATTCAATATCGCGGAGGGTGCCGCAGATTCTCCGGCCGCGTGGACGGCATGGGCGGACACGATCAACACCAACGTCGCGGTGCTGAATGGGAGCCGTGTCGGCACGCCGGTCATCGAAGGGAAGGTCGCAGAGTCCTTGTCCTAGTAAAACCGATACAGCATCACGTAGACGATGACCCCGGTGACGGACACGTACAGCCAGATGGGGAGCGTCCAGCGCGCCACCGCGACGTGGCGCTCGAACCGTGCCCTGAGACCTCGTGTCAGCGTGATCAGGGCAAGCGGGGGTACAGCGGCGGCAAGGATGATGTGGGTGATCAGGATGGCGAAATACACGGGGCGGATGGCCCCGCGCCCCGGGAATGGCTTCGAGCCCACGTTCCCGTGATAGATGAGGTACGAGACGAGAAAGACAGTCGAGACGACAAAGGCGCCGACCATGGCTGCACGGTGCAGGCGCACGTGCCCGTTGCGGATGAAGGCATAGCCGAGGACGAGCAGCGCAGCGGAGGTCGCGTTGAGCGACGCGTTCAGGAGCGGCAGGTCAGAAAGGGTCACCGTGATTCCTAGGCTCGTCCGACGATCATCAGGATCCAGAGAACCGGCAGGTAGACGATCGATCCGAAAAAGAGCCGCCGGGCGTCGCGGACATCGCGCGTGCGGGCGAACTTGACGGTCAGCGCGAGAAAGAGGAGCGACAGCACGAGCGCCGCCGCGAAATAGGCGCTGCCTGTCATTCCCGTGAGGGTTGGGGCCAGGCTCAGGGGCAGCAGCGCGGCGCAGTAGAGCGTGGCCTGGCGGCCCGTGCTCCGGCCGTCCGGCTCCAGGACCGGCAGCATCGGGAACCCCGCGCGCGCGTAGTCCTCGCGATACATCCACGCGATGGCCAGGAAATGTGGCAGCTGCCACAGGAACAGGATGCCGAAGAGGACCCAGGCGCCGGCGGACAGGCTCCCGCTTGCCGCGGCCCAGCCGATCACCGGCGGCAGCGCCCCCGGAACCGCGCCGACGACGGTGGCGAACGACGAGCGCCGTTTGAGCGGCGTGTAGACCAGCGCATACGTGACGAGCGTCGTGAAC
>JALZOC010000640.1 GCA_030857365.1 Acidobacteriota bacterium | reverse complement strand
GCTACTCCTGCGTCTCCTCCTTGAACAGCCGGCACCAGCTCTTCGCGTGGCTCAGCCTGTGTTCGGTCGGGTTCGCTGATCTCTACGTGCGCCTCTGCTCGATGGGCGTCTGGACGGACTACCGCATCCTCTGACTCGACATCACCGCTCCCGCAGAGACGCACCAGATCGGCGCCGCAACCCTCTCGAGCAACACGACGGATCCCGGGCACTGATGGATTACGAAACACACGAGTACGACGTCCTCGTCATCGGCGCCGGCGGCGCCGGACTGCGGGCCGCCATCGAGGCGTCCGCCGCGGGCGTCAAGGTCGGGCTGCTGTGCAAGTCGTTGCTGGGCAAGGCGCACACCGTCATGGCGGAGGGCGGTGTGGCGGCGGCATTGGCGAACGTGGACGACCGCGACAGCTGGAAAGTGCATTTCGCCGACACGATGCGCGGCGGGCAGAACGTCAACAACTGGCGGATGGCGGAGCTCCATGCGAGAGAGGCGCCGGACCGTGTGCGGGAGCTCGAAGCCTGGGGTGCGGTCTTCGACCGGACCCCGGACGGACGGATCCTGCAGCGCAACTTCGGCGGCCACCGGTATCCCCGGCTCGCACACGTCGGCGACCGCACGGGGCTCGAGCTGATCCGGACGCTGCAGGATCAGGGGGTTCACCGCGGGCTCGACGTCCACATGGAGTTCACGGTCGTCGATCTCCTGACGAGCGACGGGCGGGCCGCCGGAGCCGTCGGTTACGAGCGGGAGCGAGGGCGCTTCAAGGTCTTCCGCGCCGCCGCGGTTGTCATTGCGACCGGTGGAGCCGGGCGCGCCTACAAGATCACGAGCAACAGCTGGGAAGGCACCGGGGACGGCCACTCGCTCGCGTACCATGCGGGCGCCGAGCTGATGGACATGGAGTTCATCCAGTTCCACCCGACCGGCATGATCTGGCCCCCGAGCGTGCAGGGTATCCTCGTCACGGAGGGGGTCCGCGGCGAAGGGGGTATCCTCCTGAACAGCGAAGGCCGCCGCTTCATGTTCGACTCCATCCCGGAGCCGTACCGCAACCAGACCGCCGACAACGAGGACGAGGGCTGGCGGTATACCCAGGGGGACAAGACCGCACGCCGGCCTCCCGAGCTGCTCACGCGCGATCATGTGGCGCGCTGCATCATGCGCGAGGTGAAGGCAGGGCGCGGCAGCCCGCGGGGCGGCGTGTTCCTCGACATCTCGTGGATCAAGAAGCGGCTGCCGAAGGCGGAGGAGATCATCCGGCGCAAGCTGCCCAGCATGTACCACCAGTTCAAGCAGCTGGCCGACATCGACATCACGAAGGAGCCCATGGAGGTCGGCCCGACGACGCACTACATCATGGGAGGCGTGCGGGTCGACGGCGACACACAGATGTCGACCGTGCCCGGGCTGTTCGCCGCGGGTGAATGCGCCGCGGGCATCAACGGCGCCAACCGGCTGGGCGGCAATTCGCTCTCCGACCTGCTGGTGTTCGGCAAGCGCGCGGGAGAGTACGCGGCGCAATTCGCGCGCGAGAACCGGGCGGCCCCGCTCGACGCGGCGCAGGTACGTGCCGGTGCGGAGCAGGCGGTCAAGCCGTTCGGGAACGCAGGCCCTGAGAACCCGTATGCGGTTCAGGCCTCGCTGCAGGAGACGATGCAGTCGCTCGTCGGCATCGTGCGCACGGAGAGCGAGATGCAGGAAGCGCTGGCGGAACTGACGCGGCTGAAGGCGCGCGCCGCGGTCGCCGCCGTGACCGGCCATCGCGAGTACAACCCGGGCTGGCACACGGCAATCGACTTGAGGCACCTGCTCACCGTTTCTGAAGCGATTACCCGGTCCGCGATCGAGCGCAAGGAGAGCCGCGGCGGCCACTTCCGCGAGGACCACCCGGAGAAGATGCCGGAGTTCGCGACGTTCAACATCATCACGCGCAAGGCGGCGGACGGATCGATGGACGTGCGGCGGGCGCCGATCCCGGAGATGCCGGCGGAGCTGAAGCAGATCATCGAAGAGCAGAAATAGCGCAGGGAACAACCCTGCCGAGGGGTGCAGATGGCGAAGGCGACATTCAAGGTCTGGCGGTCCGACGGGGACAGCGCCGGATACCGCGATTATGGCGTCGACACGGTGCCCGGAATGGTGGTGCTCGATGCCATCCACCAGATCCAGGCGACGCAGGCGCCGGACCTCGCTGTCCGCTGGAACTGCAAGGCCGGCAAATGCGGGTCGTGCTCGGCGGAGATCAACGGCAAGCCACGGCTGATGTGCATGACGCGGCTCAATTCGCTCGATATGAACGAACCGGTCACCGTCGAGCCGATGAAGACGTTCCCGCTCATCAAGGACCTGGTCACCGACGTATCGTGGAATTTCTCGGTCAAGAAGACGATCCAGAAGTTCAAGCCGCGTAAGCCCGATGCCGCGGACGGCACCTGGCGGATGGCGCAGAAAGACATCGACCGCGTCCAGGAGCATCGCAAGTGCATCGAGTGCTTTCTCTGTCAGGACGTCTGCCACGTGCTGCGCGATCACGGCAAGCACAGCGAGTTCATCGGGCCGCGCTTCTTCGTCTATGCGGCGCAACTCGAGATGAACCCGCTCGACACCGCCGACCGCGTGGCCGATCTGAAGGACAAGCACAACATCGGCTACTGCAACATCACCAAGTGCTGTACCGAGGTCTGCCCGGAGCACATCAAGATCACCGACAACGCGATCATCCCGCTCAAGGAACGCGTCGTCGATCAGTTCTACGA
>JALZOC010000639.1 GCA_030857365.1 Acidobacteriota bacterium | reverse complement strand
GCGGAGGACATGCCGAAGCCCGACACGCTGTGGCGCCGCAGCGGCGTTCAGGCGCTTCGCTACCTTCAGCGTACAGCGGCAGCCACCGCCGAGGACGTTCACCAACGTACCGCCGTCGGCCGCATGCTACAGTTATACTGAAAAATTCGTGGAGAAACCAGATGACTTATCTCGATCCCCTCCTCGATCGTCTGGCAGCCTTCGAGCCCGCGACGCTGCCCGTGATCAGCCTTTACCTCAATACGTCCCCAGACCAGCACGGGCGCGACAACTTCGAGTCCTTTCTCCGGAAAGAGCTCAAAGCGGCGGGCAAGACGTTTCCGCTGCGTTCACCGGCGCAGAGCAGCTTCGAGCGTGATGCCGAGCGCATCATCACGTATCTCAGTGATACGTTGCGCCCCTCCTCAAATGGCGTGGCGCTGTTTGCCTGCGCCGGCGCCGATGGCTTCTTCGAGCACGTGCAGCTCGACGCGCCAGTTGAGGAACATCGCCTGTATGTCGCCGATCGGCCGCACCTGTACCCGCTCGCCAGGCTGACCGGCCAGCATCCTCCCTACGCTGCGCTGATTGCTGACACGAACGCGGCGCGCCTGTTCGTGTTCGGGCGGGGGACGACGATGCGCAGCGATCAGGTGCACGGCACGAAGGTCAGTCGCAGCTCAGTCGGCGGCTGGTCGCAGGCGCGGTACCAGCGCCACATTGAAAACTATCACCTGCATCACGCGAAGGAGCTCGTCGACGCGCTGGAACGGGTGGTGCGCGAGGACGGCGTCGAGCAGATCGTGCTGGCGGGAGATGAAGTGATCATTCCGGTGTTGCGCGACCAGCTGCCGACGCATCTCAGCGACCGGATTATCGATATCCTCCGCCTTGACATCACGACACCCGAACACGAGATCCTGAAGGCCACGACAGAGGCGCTCAGGGAACATGACGGGGAGACCGATGCGCAACAGGTGGGACATCTGCTGGATCAGTATCGCTCGCACCAGTTGGCCGTCGTGGGGGCGCAGGCCACTATCGCGGCGCTCACCCGAGGACAAGTCGACACGTTGCTCGTCACCGCCTCATCGGATGCCGTGCACGACGACACCGATGCGGACGCATCCGATGTCGAAGACGCGGACGTGAATCGCAACGACGGAACGCCCCTCTCCGAACAAGTGGTGCGACTGGCACGAACAACGGGCGCACACATTTCCTTTATCGAAGACTCGGCCCTGCTTGCTGACGTCGGCGGCGTCGGGGCGATGCTGCGGTACCGGCTGTGACACGTGATTCGCACATCAACGCATGCCATGGCGCAACGGGATCGCGCGGACTCCGACGGATGACCACTGGACAGATGGAACAGAGGCCGACATGAGCAAGAGCAACGTCAACCCGAATCACTACAAGGTGGCCGGACGCGAGCGCCAGGGCGAAGAGATCCCGCAGGCCCGAAACAAGCAGAAGCATGCCGAGAGTCTGGTTCGTCGCCGCGCCGAGGGTGGTGGCAAATTTCGGACACCGGCCGCCGAGCGAGACACCGCGCCGCCAGGCACCCCACCGGCACGAGCCGCGAAGGCGGCGACGCGCAAGCCGCGCGCGGCACCTCTGCAGACTCCACCGGGGCAGAAGCGCGGGCACAACCTGGTTCCCGGGAACACCGGAACCCGCGCGAGATTTTCGAAGTCCGACCGCGGCGCCGTCCGGCGGGCACCAGGTGCTGCGCCAACGCTGACCGAGACGCAGGCAACGAAAAAGGCGAGCGTCGATCTGCAAGGATCGGACAAGCGTGGCAAGCGCTCTACGGCTCAGAAACGGGCTTCTTCCCGCCACGACTTTGGCCCTATGCCGGCGACCAAGGCCGTGCCCGGCGCCTTCGGCAAAGAGCCGTCGCCACACCGGCGCCCGACACGAAAGGGATGAGCCCAGGTTACTGAAGGCATCAGCGGCTGGCTGACGACTTCCCGAGCAGATCAACCGCACTGCGCACTCCCGCGGCCAGCTTGGCCGCCGGCCCTGTGCCGTAGTAATGCAGGAAAATAACCACTGGTTGCACGCCGGTCATGTGCTGATGAATCGCAACGACGTTCAGTCCGTTGGCGCGCAGCGCCTTCAGCACCGGTGTCACTTCCTGCTCGAGCATCGCGACGTCGCCGGCCACCATGGCATCGGCGTCAGTGCCCGCGAACGCCGCCCACGTGTTCAGCCCCATTCGGGCGTTGATGACGGCACCGTGCTCGCGCACGTTGAGGTCCGGCCGACCGATCGTGATCTTGTAAACCGGTCCAGCCTGCTCACCGTCGTGGCCAATAATCTTCGCGAGAGCGGCGCTGTTCAAGGCGCCCGATGATGCCGGCGTCGTACCTGGTGCCGGTGTAGACGCCCGCTTAGCCGCCTGATCGATGAGATCGATGGCAGGCTTCACGCGTCGAGTCAGGTCCGCGGCGCTGCCCATGCCGTGCACGTGTAGGTAGAAGATCCGCGGCTGTTCCCAGAAGAAGTGATTGTGCAGCGCGGTGACGTCGAGTCCGTTATTCAACGCCGCGGACATCACCGGGTTCACCTCGTCCTCCGTCAGTACGAGATCTCCCATCAGCACCTCGGCGCCGTCGCTGCCCTTCGTGAGGGCGATCCAGCCTCCGAACCCGAACGGGGTCGGCGCCGGTCTCTGATTGATCGTGACTCGCAGGTCGTTTCGCGGGATGTTTACCTTCAGGACGCCGTCCTTGAAGTCACCGCCCTTGCCGAGCGCGGTGAGGACCGTCTTGTAC
>JALZOC010000638.1 GCA_030857365.1 Acidobacteriota bacterium | reverse complement strand
GTCCGGCCCGTAGGTGTGCCCGACCGAATCGTTGGACGAGAAGCTGATGGAGAACAGGTCGGTGACGCCGCGCTGGCCGAGCTGTTCCTGCGCCAGGGTCTCGGTCGCCAGCGCCAGGAGCAGATCGTTGCCGAACGGGCTGCCGTAGACGGCGCCGTACAGCTGTTCGCCGGGGCTCGCCGGCATCACGTGCGGCTTTGTCGGAGTTCCCGCGTCGAAGGCCCACGTCTTGCCGGCGAAGGCATCGGCGAGCTTGCGAGCGTTGAACGCGGCGACCCACGACGGCATCGCCGGGAAGTAGTAGCTGCTGCTCAGGAACGCTCCTGACGCCGTGTCGAACCAGTACGCCGCATCACCGCCGCGGCCGGCGGGCAGGATCGCGGATCGATCCTTGAGCGACACGCCGATCACCTTCGGCGTCGGTCCCGTCCCGCTGCGCGCGAGCTTGAGCTCGTCGCCGATGGTGCTGACGAGGAGCCGCCGCGGCGACGCTGCCGAGGCCGGGTCGGTGCCGCCGAGAACCTGGACCGTGTTGTCGAAGACGCTCGTGACGATGGCGCCCGATTCTCGATCGAACCAGTCATTCCCGATGATGCCGCTGTCGGCGGGGATCGCACCGCTCAGCATCGCCGCGTGCCCCACCGCGGTGACGGTCGGGTAGTGTTCCAGCTTCGCACTCGTGAAGACCGCCCCGTCCGACATCAGCCGCCGGATCCCCCCTTTGTACTCGGCGTCGAAGCGGCTCAAATAGTCGCCTCGGAACTGATCGACGGCAATCAGCAGCACCAGCTTGATTTCAGGCTCGGCCGTCGCGGCGCCTTGCGCGGCACCCGTCGTCGGCCGCTCGGCCGAGACGATCCCGAGCAACGCCGCGACCATGAGAAAACGCTTCATCGATGAAACTCCTGCGCGGTACGGTCCGCGCCCCCGGGCCCTCAAATCTGCGAGTATGCCGTCGGCCGGAGATACACGTTGCTGATGTTCGACACGATGTCCGCGTCCGCAAATCCGGGAGTGGTCGAGAGCTTCTTCCACTCCGGGTCGGATCCGAACGCGCTCCACTGCCTGTCTCTCGCCGACATGTCCTCGTACACCAGCAGGTAGGTCAGGTTCGGCATGTTCCGGCCGATCAGCGTCTCCCCGAAAAATACCGGCTGCAGCCCCGCGCGGCGGAATATCGCGATCTCGCCGATGTTGAACATCTCGATCTTTTTCTTCGCAGCCTTCTCGCTGTGGCTCTCGTAGATCCGCAGTTCGAAGATCCGGCTCCGTTTCGCGTTCTCGCCGCCGCCGAATGGCAGTTCGAAGCGGGGCATGCCTTCGAAGGCGCGCGTCAGCGAGCTTTCGATGCGTACGAACGCCGGGTCCGTCGCGGCGACGTCGAGGAAGCTCGCCGCCGCCTTCTGGTACTCCGCATCGGCTGCGAGCCGCTCCGGCAGAGTCGAAAAGGCGGCGATCCCCTTGTGCGGGATGACGACGTAGAAGCTCGGGCTGTCGGGTCCGATCATGACGCTGAAGACGCCGATGGGCCCCGTACCCGCACGCTGCCAGGCCGGGAGGGCAGCCTGCCGCAGGTAGGCGTCCGTGACCTGCTGACCCGGACCGCGCCGCAGGTGGTAGCGCCGGATCTCATAGTGTTCAACCATGTTGTCCCGAGCCGCCGCCGCCGGCGCTTCCTGCGCCCCGGCCGCACGCGCCGCGCCCGGCAGAAGCGCTCCCCCGGCGGCCAGCGCCGCGGAGACGAATTCTCGCCTGTCCATCAACAGCATCCTTCCGACAGTGTTCGAACCGCCGCACGTGGCGCGTCGCGCCAGTCTATCGCGGAAGGGGCGGAATGGCTGTTAAGCTTTGCTGATGGCAGACAGCACGGAGCGTTCGGACGCGCTCGTCTTTTTCGGGGCCACGGGAGACCTGGTCTATAAGAAGATCTTTCCCGCGCTTCACGCGCTGGCCCGGCGGGACCGGCTCGATGTTCCCGTCATCGGCGTCGCACGCTCCGACTGGAGCCTGGAGCAGTTCCAGGATCGTGCGCGCGAGAGCATCGCCCAGCACGGCTCGGTCAACGACCGCGGATTTGCCGCTCTCATGGGCCGGCTGCGCTACATCCAGGGCGATTACGCGGATCCCCGCACCTACGAGCGGCTTCGCCAGGAGCTCGGCCGCGCCAGCCGGCCGCTGCACTACCTCGCCATCCCGCCCAGCCAGTTCGCCACCATCGTCGAGGGGCTCGGGCGCTCCGGCAGCGCCGCGAACGCGCGCGTCGTCGTCGAGAAGCCGTTCGGGAGGGACCTCGCATCGGCCCATGCGCTCAGCGAAACGCTGCACACCGTCTTCGACGAGTCGGCGGTTTTCCGCATCGACCACTACCTGGGCAAGGAAGCCGTCCTCAATCTGCTGCTGTTCCGATTCGCCAACACGTTCCTCGAGCCGATCTGGAACCGCCACTATGTGGAGAGCGTGCAGATTACGATGGCGGAGCGATTCGGCGTCGAAGGCCGCGGCGGCTTCTACGAGGAATCGGGGGCCATCCGTGACGTGCTGCAGAACCACATGCTGCAGGTGATCGGGTTCCTCGCGATGGAGCCTCCCGCCACCACGATCCAGCAGTCGATCCGCGACGAGCAGGTCAAGATTCTGAAAACGATCCGGCCGCTTGGCCCCGGCGACATCGTACGCGGCCAATTCTCCGGATATCGGAAGCAACGCGGCGTTGCGCCGGACTCCCGGGTCGAGACCTTCGCCGCCGCGCGTCTGTACATCG
>JALZOC010000637.1 GCA_030857365.1 Acidobacteriota bacterium | reverse complement strand
ACCCGGTGATGCGCCACCCATCGGGCAGCTCCTCCGCTCGCACTCCCATCGCCACCAGATGCCACACCACCTGGGCTATGCGGTCGGACTCCTTGACGCGCAGCTCCGCCGCGTCGCGCAGTTCGCTCACGCCGTTCGCTGCGGCCATGGTCACCGCGATGAGCGGCAGCTCATCGATGAGCGACGCCACGCGACTCCCGCCCAGGCTGATGGCGCGCAAGTCGGCCACGCTCCGCACGACGATGTCGCCCTCCGGCTCCGGCGATGACGGCGAACGTCCGCCCGCCAGCTCACCAGACTCGACCTCGATATCGGCGCCCATCTCGCGCAGCACGTCCACGATGGCGGTGCGACTCGGGTTCAGCGAGACCCCCGGGAGCCGCAGTTCCGCGTCGGGATGCAACGTGGCGGCCACCAGCCACGCGGCGGCCGACGAGAGATCGCCCGGAACGGAGAGTGATCCGGCCCGCAGACCGGCCGGTCCGTTGACGGTCGTCCGCGTGCCGTCGCGGTGGACGGGTGCGCCCAGCCAGGCGAGGAGACGCTCGGTGTGGTCGCGGGTCTCCGCTGGCGTCTCGATGGTGGTGATGCCGTCGGCGGCCAGCGCCGCAAGCGTGATCGCGCCAAGCACCTGCGCACTGGCGACCGGCAGGTCGTGGCGCATGGCTCGGAGCGGCCGGTTGCCGCGGACGCGCAGCGGAGCGTGACCACCTGTCGTGACCACCTCCGCGCCCATGACACGGAGCGGAACGGCAACGCGCTCCATCGGACGCGACGAGAGAGATGGATCACCCACGAGTCCCGTCGAGGTCGCACCGGACCCTCCAACCGCGGTGCTCAGTCGACCGGCCAGGGCGCCGCAGAGCAGGCGCATGGTGGTCCCGGAGTTGCCGCAGTCGAGCCGCTCGCCACCGCCCGCGGGGAGCTGCGTTGCCCCTGGCTCGCCGCCCCCTCGGATCGTGACCCGGACCGACCCATCTCGCGCCTCCACGCCCGCCACCGTGCCGAGGTCGTGCAGCACCCGCACCGTGCTCAGCACATCCGCCCCAGGGCGCCGAAGCGCCACTTCGGCCGAACCCGAGGCCATCGCGTTGAAGAGCAGTGCACGATGGGCGACGGACTTGTCCGAGGGTACGCGGATCTCGCCGCGCAGGGAGCCCACCGCTCGGACGAGCCGAGGACCGGCCGCGGCCCCCTCCCGATCCGCCTCGCGCAAAGTCACGCGGCCGATCCCGGCCCTGCCGCTACTCCCGTTCCGGCCGTCTTCTCCGCCGCCGCAGACGAGCGGCGCTGCGCCGAGCGGGAAGCACGAAGGATCGACCCGAAGACCATCTCTCGTTCCTGTGCACTGAGCACGCTTCCCTCGGATGCCGCGGCACGTTCCAGGAGTGCTCGCTCACGCGCCACGTCGTGTCCGTGGTCGCTACTCGAGCGTGTCTGCTGAACCGCGACCGCCAGATGTACCCGCTCCTCCAGCAGCGCCGCGAGTCGGGCATCCACGTCGTCGATGCGGTCGCGCAGCCGCTCCAACTCCACCGGCGCTGCCACGCTGGGCGGCGCCACCGCCGCAACCGGCTCGCGGAGGTACTCGAGCCGTCGCAGGTCGTCCATCAGGTCGCCGAACTCCGGGAATGAGAGCGATTGGTCCGCGTCGGAGCGCGCGCGAGGCGGGTCGGGGTGCACCTCGATGATCAGCCCGTCAGCGCCCACCGCAGCGGCGGCCAGTGCCATCGGTCGGACCAGGGATCGGTGGCCGGTGCCGTGCGAAGGGTCGATGACGATGGGCAGGTGGGTCAGCTCGCGCAGGACGGGCACAGCGGTCAGGTCGAGCGTGTTGCGGGTGGACGGCTCGAAGGTGCGAATGCCCCGCTCGCACAGGATCACGTTGGGATTGCCTGAGGAGAGGATGTACTCGGCGGCCATCAGCCACTCCTCGATGGTCGCGCCGAAGCCGCGCTTCAAGAGCACCGGCTTGCGGCTCTGGCCGACCGCGCGGAGCAGCACGAAGTTGTGCATGTTGCGGCTGCCGACCTGGAGCATGTCCACGTGTTGGTCGAAGATCTCGACCTGGCTGGGATCGGTCACCTCCGAGACGACGGGCAGTCCCGTCCCAGCGCCTGCCTCGGCCAGCAACTCGAGTCCCTCGATGCCCAAGCCCTGGAACTGGTAGGGCGAGGTGCGCGGCTTGAAGGCGCCGCCGCGCAGCACGCTGGCACCTTCGCGGCGGACCCACCGCGCGGTAGCCGCGATCTGCTCGCGCGACTCCACCGAGCAGGGCCCGGCCATGACGCGCAGGGTTGCGCCGGCCCCGATCTCGACCGACCCGACCTTTACCCTTGTCCGGTCGGGATGGTGCTCGCGAGAGGCCAGCTTGTACGGCTTGGAGACGCGGATGACCTGTTCCACGCCGGGCAGCGAGTGGATGTGCTCTACACGCTCCACGTCCGGTCCCACCACACCGATCACGGTCCGCTCCTCCCCGACGCTAAGGAACGCCTCGAGGGAGTGCTCCTCGATGGTCCGCTTGACCTCGTCGATCTCTTTGCCGGTCGCGCCGGTCCGCATCACCACGATCATCGGTCGCCTCATTCGTTGGGTAAACAAAAACGCAGGGGTCCTGCGACCTCCTGCGTTCAGCGGGCATGAGTGCCTCTGCTGCCGAGCCTTGCTCGGCGGCCTCTGTGCCCGCTAGGTGTAATACCAGAAGAACGTGTTCATCAGGCGCGGACGATAGGGGCTCGCGGCGCGCCTGTCAACGCAAGGT
>JALZOC010000636.1 GCA_030857365.1 Acidobacteriota bacterium | reverse complement strand
CCTGCAGGTTGTCGAAGTTGTCCAGGACCAGCCGCGCCACCGCAAGCGTCCGCAGGTACTCGACGCCGGTCGCCTCGGCGCCGCCGAGCTCCGTGTGTTCGGGCTGATAGCTCCACGCGATGAAGGCGGTGAAGCCTGCGGCTCCGCCGCGTCCGTGTTCGTCCTGGAGCTCCCGCAACCGGAACAGGTGCTCGAGGCGCTCCTCCAGGGTCTCGACGGTGCCATACATCATCGTGGCGGTGGTCCGCAGCCCCGCGCGATGCGCGTGGCGCATCACGTCCAGCCACTCGTCGGCCGTCGCCTTGCTGTAGCAGTTCAAGAGCCTCCGGACGCGATCCACCAGGATCTCCGCACCGCCCCCGGGAATGCTGTCCAGTCCGCAATCCACCAGGCGGTCGATGACGTGCGGCACGGGCAGCCGTGAAAGGCGCGAGAGGTGAATGACTTCCGGCGGCGACAGCGCGTGCAGGCGGAACGTGGGATAACGTTCCTTCACCGAGCGGAACAGGTCTTCGTACCACGCCAGCGGCAGGTCCGGATTGTGCCCCCCCTGCAGCAGCAGCTGGCCGCCGCCGATCGCGATGGTCTCGTCGATCTTCCGATAGATCTCCTCGAACCCAAGGACGTAGCCGTCCGCGGACCCGACTGGCCGGTAGAATGCGCAGAAGCTGCACCGCGCGATGCACACATTCGTGTAGTTGACGTTGCGATCGATGATGTAGGTGACGACGTTGCCCGGATGCTTCCTGGCGCGGACCTCGTCCGCGAGACGCCCGAGCAGGGGCGTCGGGGCGCGCGTGTAGAGCTCCAGCGCTTCGGCCCTGTCGAGCCGTCCGCCCGCGCGCACTTTCGCCGCGAGATCGTCAGTCGTCATCGATGGTAGAAGTCGGGAGAGACGACGGCCTCGACGAGCCCGTGCTTTCCCGCGAGTTCGTAGTACATCCGCAGCCCGTCTTCCTCCCGTTCGCCAAGGGTGTAGCGGATATTGTCCCTCAGGTAGGCCTGGCCGCGCACCGCCCGCTCCGGTCCGCAGTAGGCGGCCGCAATCTCGTCGGAAGCCGTGACGCCGGCGTCGCGAGCCGCGAGCAGCGAGCGGACATCGTCTTTCGTCAGCACGCCGGGACGGCCAGCCCAGAACGCCCAGACGAACGGCAGCCCCGTCATCGCGTTCCACTCCGCTCCCAGGTCGATCTTCGATGCGCCGAGCGGCTCGTAGTCCAGGAACAGCGCCGGGTCCCCGATGAGCAGGGCGGCATCACACTGCTTCAACATCACGGCGGCGTCGGGACGCATCGGGCGGAACTCCGGATCGATGCCAAATCGCTCCATGCACAGGATGTGGAGCAGCGCGTTCGACGTTCGTGAGCTCGTGTCGGCCGCGATGGTCTTCACCCTGTCGAGCGGCGTTGTCGTGAACAGCGCCACGGATTCGACCGCCCCATCGGAGATGATTCCCGCTCCGGGCACGATGCGGTACGACGCTCCTCGCAGGTACTCGATGGACGGAATCATCCCGACGTCGATGGACCCTTCGTGGAGCAGGGCGGCGCACTTCGACGGCACGTCGAATCGCAGCGTGAATGGCTGGTCGTGCAGCTCGAGCCCGTATACGAGCGGTCTCGCGTTCAGGTAGTCCACGGCGCCGAGACGGACGGTCCTCGTCACCCGATCGCCTCGAATCGCGCATTCCGTTCAACCGGCTCGAGCCCCGCCGACCTGATGTTTCCCCGAATCTCCTCGATCGGACTCCTGCGCGTCCCCAGCGTCCCTGGATCGACGGCCGCCACACCATCCACATCGTCCGCCCCGACGGTGAGTGCGAACTGCGCGAGCTTGGAGCCGTACAGCGGCCAGTCCACCTGGATCGACTCGATGTTCGCAGCGAGCAGCCTCGCCATCGCGACCTGCTTCACATCGTCGTACCCGGTAGACGGCGCGGAGACGGAGATTGCGCGGGGAAGCGGTGCGAACACGCGGAAACCGCCCGTCTCGGCCTGCAGGGCCCGCGCGCGGGCTGCTGTCGCCACACGGTCGGCGTGAAGCAGCGATCGGACGGTCAAGCGGGTCAGGGCAATCCCGCACGATCGCACCTGGCCGACGACGGCAGACGCGTCCGCGTCCAGCAGATCGACTTCGATCTCCGCAATCGCCTCGAGCCCGGCATCCCGCAAGGCGTCACATGCCGCCGTCAGCGATGCCCCCGCGAGCGTCCGCACGTCAGCCAGGCTGAAGCCCGTGACCGGGATGCCGCCTGCGAGGGCGACGGCGGCGCGAACGGCACCAACGGCTGCGGACAGGGACCCGGGTCGCCCCACAAGGCGACACTCGCCCGCGGACAGCCGGTCGGGCAGCGCGGCGGGCATGGCGTCCACATGAAGCTCCAGGACGCGAACGAACGTCGTGCGCGTCCCGTGCATCTGCCGCCTGGCCTCGTCCGCGCGCGCCCCGATGGCGAGCAGGTCGGGACTGTCGAGAATGCGCTGCGCCTCAGCCGCGTCGATCGCATCCACTACCACTTCTGATCCTCCGTGAATCTCCCAGGAGCGAGCCCCGAGGCTTTACGCCTTCCAGCCCTTTCGAATCTTCTCCCAGAGAGCGTCGGCTTTGGCCGCAGCCGGCGCGCTCACGGTGATCCGCTTCGGCCACGGCCTGGTGAATCCTTCGGACGGCCACTTCCGGGTCGCGTCAATCCCCATTTTGCTGCCGTACGCGGCCAGATCGCTCGCGTCTTCCAGGTCGTCGACGGGCCCCCGCGTGAACTGCACG
>JALZOC010000635.1 GCA_030857365.1 Acidobacteriota bacterium | reverse complement strand
TATCTGGCGCGGACGGGCAATCTTCTGCTCGGCGTCGGTGAGCATCTCCTCCCATTGCGCGATCCAGCCGGCGGTGCGCGGTATGGCGAACAGGACTGGAAACATCTCCGTGGGGAATCCCATCGCCTGGTAGATCAGGCCTGAGTAGAAGTCGACATTCGGGTACAGCTTGCGGCTGATGAAGTACTCGTCCGACAGGGCAATCCGCTCGAGCTCGAGGGCGATGTCGAGCAGCGGGTTCTTGCCCGTCACGTCGAACACCAGGTCCGCGATCCGCTTGATGATCGTGGCGCGGGGGTCGTAGGACTTGTACACCCGGTGCCCGAATCCCATCAGCCGGCCCTGTCCCGCTTTGACGCGCTTGACGAACGCCGGCACGTGATCGACGGATCCGATCTCCGCCAGCATCTTGAGCACGGCTTCGTTGGCCCCGCCGTGGAGCGGGCCGTACAGGGCGGCGGCCGCGCCGGCCAGCGAGGAGTACGGATCGGCATGCGAACTGCCGATGCCGCGCATGGCGTGCGTGCTGCAGTTCTGCTCGTGGTCCGCGTGCAGGATGAAGAGCACGTCCAGGGCGCGCTCCAGGACCGGGTGCGGCGTGTAACGCGGCTCGGTCATCTTGAACAGCATGTTCAGGAAGTTGCCCGCGAAGCTCAGCTCGTTGTCGGGCAGCACGAAGGGGCGTCCGATGGTGTGGCGGTAGGCGTAGGCGGCAATCCCCGGCACCTTGGCGATCAGCCTGATGGTCTGAAGGCGCCTGGAGCTGGCGTCGAAAATCTGCTTCGCGTCCGGGTAGAAGGTCGACATCGCGCCTACCGCGCTCAGGAACATCCCCATCGGGTGCGCATCGTAGCGGAAGCCCTCGAGGAACTTCTTCATGTTCTCGTGGAGCATCGTGTGATGGTTGATGTCGGTCATCCACTGGTCGAGCTCCGTGGAGGAGGGAAGCTCGCCGAACAGGATCAAGTAGGCGGTCTCGAGAAAGTCGCTGTGCTCGGCAAGCTGCTCGATGGGGTAGCCGCGGTACAACAGGATGCCGCGGTCGCCGTCGATGTAGGTGATGCCGCTCCGGCATGCCGCGGTATTGGTGAAGGCCGGGTCGTACGTCATCATGCCGAACTCGTCCGGCGTCAGCTTGATCTGGCGCAGGTCCATCGCCCGGATGGTGCCATTCTGAATGCGCACCTCATAGGTCTTTCCCGTTCGATTGTCCGTGATGGTGAGCGTATCGTCGGCCATGTCTACTCAGCGTCTTCCTCGTCCTCGCCCGCAGGGATCGGCGCTCCTGGAATGCGGTAATCCCCGGAAAGCCAGCGTCCGAGGTCGGCCAGCCTGCACCGCTCAGAGCAGAAGGGGCGCCACGCCGGCTCCGCCGGGCGACGCTCGCAGTACGCGCATACGGATGCAGGCTGCACCATGTGCAACCGTTCTATTCTATCTGATGGTGTGGAGTCCGCCGCCCGGGGCGCCGCAGACGCTACCCGGGTTCGCCGGAATGGTGCCGGACGTCCTTCGCCAGGACCATGAAGATCACGTCCTCCGCGACGTTGGTGGCGTGATCGCCGATGCGTTCCAGGTGGCGGGAGACGAGTACGAGATCGAGTGCCGGCTGGATAGTCGTGGGGTCCTCCAGCATGTACGTTAGCAGCTCGCGAAAGAGCTGTGTCTTCAGGGCATCCAGTTCATCATCGGCGTTGAGCACCGCGTCGGCGAGCACGGTGTCGCGGCGGACGTAGGCGTCCAGGGCGTCGCGGAGCATCGCCTGCGCGATGGTCGCCATGCGGGGGATGTCGATCAGCTCCTTGATCGGCGCGTGCCGCATGTATCGTCGTGCGGCTTCGGCGATGTTGACCGCGAGATCGCCCACCCGTTCGAGGTCCGTGTTGATTTTGACGGCCGATACAATCGCACGAAGGTCCACCGCCATCGGCTGGTGGAGCGCGAGCAGCTTGAAGCAGCGGTTGTCGATTTCGATGTGCAGCTGGTTGATCGGGCGATCCCCCTCGAGGACGCGGGAGACGGCTTCGGGATCGCGACGGACCAGCCCCTCGACCGCCGCGCGGACGCGGTCCTCCGCGAGGCCGCCCATTTCGAGCAGCCGCGTTTTCAGCTGCTCGAGCTCCTCCTGGAAATGACGAGTAACGATCTCGGCCATAGGTTACGTGAACTTCACCCTGCGTCGTTCCAACGTGCCCCTTCGGGCCGGGCGGCCGGACGGTCCGCCTTATCCGAACCGGCCCGTCACATAGTCTTCCGTCAACTTCTCGGCGGGGTTCGTGAACATCTGGTCGGTTGGGGCATACTCGACCAGCCGCCCCAGCCAGAAGAAAGCCGTATGGTCCGAGACGCGCGCGGCCTGCTGCATGTTGTGCGTCACGATCACGATCGTGTACTTCGCTTTGAGCTGGTAGACGAGCTCCTCGATGCGCTGAGTGGCAATCGGATCGAGCGCGGATGCGGGCTCGTCCATCAGCAGGATCTCAGGCTCGATGGCGAGGGCCCGCGCGATGCAGAGCCGCTGCTGCTGTCCTCCCGACAGCGCGAGCGCCGATTCGTGCAGCCGATCCTTCACCTCGTCCCAGATGGCCGCGGCCTTCAGACTGTCCTCGACACGCGCGCGGAGGACGGACTTGTCCCTCGCCAGCCCGTTGATGCGCAGCCCGTAGGCGACGTTCTCGAAAATCGATTTCGGAAACGGATTGGATTTCTGGAACACCATGCCGACGCGCCGCCGGAGCTGCACGACATCGCTCCCGGAGCCGTACAC
>JALZOC010000634.1 GCA_030857365.1 Acidobacteriota bacterium | reverse complement strand
TGACCCGCCGCGTCCTGGGGCTCCTCAAGCGGCCGCGCAACCTCGTGCTGACGGCTGCCACGGTCCTCGTCGTCACGGCGGGGGCGTTCGCCGCCGTGCGACGCCCCGTCACGCCGGACCTGCCGACCGCGGTGGTCACGAAGGGGGAGTTCGTCGACACACTCGAGATTCGCGGCGAAATCCGGCCGCTCAAGTCGATCGTCATTTCGTCGCCGATGCAGTCGGGCGAGCTGCAGATTCTGAAGCTCGCGAAGAGCGGCACGATGGCGAAGCCTGGCGATCTGCTCGTCGAGTTCGATCCGTCGACGCTGCGGCGGACGATCCAGGAGAAACAGTCGGAGCTGAAGCAGGCCGACGCCGAAATCGAGCAGGCCCAGGCCCAGACCCGGATTGCCACCGAACAGAACGCCACGGCCGTCATGAAGGCGGGATACGACATCGAGCGGGCGAAGCTCGACGTCGGCAAGGGAGACACGGTCTCCCGGCTCGACAACGAACAGGCGAAGCTCTCCGTCGTCGACGCGCAGCAGCGTCAGCGCGAGCTGGAAGAGAAGGTGCGCTCCGACAAGACCTCGGCCGAGGCGGACGTGTCCGCCAAGCGGCGCAAGCGTGAGAAAGCCCTGTTCGATTTGCAGCGCGCCGAACAGGGGCTGCAGAATCTGCAGCTCAAGGCTCCGGCCGCCGGGATGGTCAACATCCTTCCGAACTTCCGCTCGGGGGGCATGTTCGGGGGGCAACAGGAGTTCCAGGCCGGAGATCGCGCATGGCCAGGGGCGGCGATCCTCGAACTGCCCGATCTCTCCTCCGTGCACCTCGAGGCGCGGCTCGACGAATCTGATCGCGGCCGGTTGAGGCCGGAACAGGACGCGACCGTGCGGATCGAGGCGCTTCCGGGGAAGGAATTCAAAGCCCGGCTGGACAGCATTTCCGTGCTGGCGCGCGTCGACTTCAGTTCCGGGTGGCCTCCCACGAAGAACTTCGATTTGAAACTGGCCTTCCTGGACGCTGACGCCAGGATGCGCCCAGGGATGACCGCCGTCGCCAGGATTGCGGCGGATCGCGTCCCCGACGTCGTGCTGGTGCCGGCCGAGGCGATCTTCCAGCGCAACGGCGCGCCCGTCGTGTACAGGCTGCACGACTCCAGGTTCGTCGAGACGCCGGTCACGATTCGGAAGCGGGGGAAAGAGCAGGCGATCATCGACGCGGGCGTCGCTCCCGGCGACCGCGTCGCGACCCGCCGCCCGGCGCCGGACCTGATAAGGAGTGAGAAATGAGGCGCCGCGTCGTGCTGCCCGTCGTCGCCGCCCTGATCGTCGCCGCCGCGGGAGCGGTCGCGATCGCCGTGCCTACCTTGCCGGCGCGCGGGAACGCGGTTCCCACCGGGCGCGTCACGAAAGGCCCGCTCAAGCTGACCGTGCATGCGACGGGCGAGCTCCGCGCCGGGCGGACCGTGACGCTCGTGACGCCGCCGGTCGGCGGCATGCTGCGCATCGTGTCCCTCGTCGCGACCGGGACGCCGGTCAAAGCAGGAAACCCCGTGGTCGAATTCGATCCCTCGGACCAGCAGTACGCGCTCGAGCAGGCAAAGTCCGAGCTCGCCGAAGCGGAGCAGGAGATCGTCAAGATGCAGGCAGACGCCGCCGTCCAGGGCGCGCAGGACGAGGTGGCGCTGCTGACGGCCCGCTTCGACGTGCGCCGGGCGGAGCTCGACGCGTCGGGCAATGAATTCATCGGCGCGCTCGACGCCCAGAAAAATGTCCTCTCGCACGAGGAGGCGCGGCGGCGCCTCGCGCAGCTCCAGGAGGACGTCAAGTCCCGGGTCGCCACGAACCAGGCCTCGCTGGCGGTGGTGCAGGAAAAGCGGATCAAGGCGCAGCTCGCGATGCAGCGTGCGCAGCAGGTGATCGAGAGTCTCGTGATCACCTCGCCGTTCGACGGCGTGGTGTCGCTGAAGGAGAACCGCGATGCGGCCGGCAACATGATCTTCTTCGGCATGATCCTGCCTGAATACCGCGCCGGCGATCAGATCTCGCCGGGACGTCCGGTGGTGGACGTGATTGAAGCCGGACGGATGGAGGTCCGCGCGAAGATTGCCGAGAGCGACCGTCCCAACCTGACGACGGGGCAGCTCGCTGTCGTGGAGGTGGACGCGCTTCCGGGCGAGAAATTCAAGGCGCGCGTGGGACAGCTCTCGGGGCTCGCCAGCCGTACCAACTTCTGGGAGTCGGCGGGCGTGACCCGGCTGTTCGACCTGACGCTCCAGTTCGACGACCCCGACGGACGCCTGAAAGCCGGTGTATCGGCCCGCGTGACACTCGAGGGCCAGGAGATACCGGACGCACTCCACGTGCCGCGGCAGGCGGTCTTCGACAAGAACGGCAAGAACCATATCTTCGTCAAGACCGGCGATCGCTTCGAGCAGCGCGAGGTGCAGGTGCAGCAGCGGACGGAGAGCCGTGTCGCGCTGACCGGTGTGGCGGAAGGCACCGAAATCGCGCTGATCGACCCCTCCGCCCGCGCGGCGGGATCCGCCTCGCCGTCGGCGCCCCCGCTCCCCGCCAGCGGAGGGCCCCGGTGAGCGTCGGCGAATTGCTCTCTCGCCCGGCGAACACCGATTTCCTGCCCGACCTTCGGATGGGGCTGGATAACCTGCGCGCGCACAAGCTGCGCTCGCTGCTCACGATGCTCGGCATGATCTTCGGGGTCGCGGCGGTCGTGGCCATGCTGTCGATCGGCGCGGGGGCGCAGCAGGAAGTGATGGCCTTCATCGAG
>JALZOC010000091.1:2811-8208 GCA_030857365.1 Acidobacteriota bacterium | reverse complement strand
GGCCGCCGTCTCGAGCGCCTCCCCGAGCACGCCATTGCCGCTCTCGACGGCGACGAAGGAGGAGGACTCGCCGACGACCGTCACCGCCGCGCCGAGATCTTCGAGTGTGAGCGCCGATTGGACGGCGGCACCGACCATCGCTTCATTCGGCTCTCGGGGAGGGGAGCCGGTGTCGTCGACGAGGAGGGTGTTCACCCTGCCGGCGACCGCGAGATCCCGCTGGATGCGAGTGAGCGGGGCGAATACCGCGCGGACTTCCGCCTGCTGCGGGTACAGCGCGAACTCGCCAAGCCGCTCTCGGGCCAGCACACCGCCTACGTCGAGACGCACCGTGCGGCCGATGTCCTCCTTGCGGCCGAACAGCGACTCCAGCGGAATGGCCGACGGCCTCTGCAGGCGCACGAGCAGGGCATCACCGGTCGCCGCCTCGAGCTCCGAGGCGAGCGCGGGGGACAGGACAGTGCCGGACGGCGTCGCGAGTCCGTGGAACTCCCAGAACCGCGCGTCGACGCCGTACACCTGAATGCCGGCGGCCCGACGGCCGGACTTCTCGAGCGTGACCAGGCCGGTCGTCGCGATGAGCGGCGCGGCGCGCAGCGTCCCGGCCTGTTGCAGCTCCGAGGCAAGGCCGTCGCGGAAGAAGCCGGCCGACGAGAGTGCGTAATCGGTCTGCCCGAGCCGCCCGAGGGCGATCTCGCGCAGGCTCCCGCGGACCGAGTCGCCCACGACCAGGGCCCCCGAGAGCACCGAGACCGCGGCGGCCACGCCGAGCACCACGGCCAGGTTCGTGCGCCAGTAGTGCCGCGCGCTCCGAAGGACGAGCTGAGACGAGGTCATGCCGCCGATCCCGGCAGCCTCCGCAAGGTTCCGGCATCCATGGTGTACCGCAGGGGAAAGCGCGCGGCGAGTGCGGCGCTGTGGGTCACCACGATCAGAATTGTCGGCCGGCGTGCATGGAGATCCAGGAGCAGCCCGGCGACGGCATCGGCCGATGCGCTGTCCAGGTTCCCTGTGGGCTCGTCGCAGAGCAGCAGCACGGGATCCCTGATGAGCGCGCGCGCCACCGCGGCGCGCTGCTTCTCGCCACCCGACAGCTCACCCGGCCGATGATCGAGGCGATCCTCCAGCCCGACCTGCTCGAGCATCTGCCGGGCCCGCCGCTCGTCGTCTCCTGCCGATGCCTCGCCGGCGGGAGCCGCGAGTGTGGGCGCGAGCACGTTCTCGAGCACCGAGCACTGCGGCAGCAGCGAGTGATCCTGGAAAACGAACCCGATGTGCCGGTTGCGAAATCCCGCCTGCGCGCGCTCGCCGAGGCTGAAGGGGTCCTCGCCGTCCAGCGTGATGGAACCCGACGAGGGGGGTTCGAGAGCGCCCATGATGTAGAGCAGCGTGCTCTTGCCGCTTCCCGACGGTCCCGTGATCGCCACGGCGTCGCCGCGCTGGAGGGTGATGGAGACGCCGTTGAGGATGGGCAGGTCTCCGCGCGGGGTGGCGTAGGACTTGGAGACGTTCTTCGCGATCAGCATGGGCGGCAGGTCACCGGGTGGTGAGATCGCGGTAAATGGCCTCGACGGTTTCGGCCATCCTGCCGACGTGATAGTGCTCGCGCACGCCTGCGGCCCCCGCGGACCCGAGCGCCGCCCCCAGCGCCGGGTCGCGCCAGATCGCCAGCCAGCCGTCGACGAGCGCGTCTGGATTGTCGGGGTCGACGAGCAGTCCGCCGCCGGTTCGGGTGATGATCTCCGGGAACGCGCCGTGCCGGGGCTGCACGACAGGCACGCCGATGGCCATCGCCTCGAGGAGGAAGATTCCCTTCGGCTCCGCGTACGTGGCGGGGACGGACATGACGTGGAGACTCTCGAGGAATGCGATCTTCGCTGCGCGATCGAGCTCTCCCCGGTACTCGAACTCGCCGCCGAGGCCCCAGTCGTTCATCTGACGCCTGATGCCCTCGAGGTACGGCTCGTGCTCGGGCGCCAGATAGCCCGCGGCCACGAGACGCACCGGGCCTGGCGCGTCGGCGCGTGCACGGAGCCGGCGATATGCCTCGCAGAGGACGTGCAGCCCCTTCTCGGGCGCGATGCGCGCGAAGTAGCCGATGGTGAATGGGCCCGAGGGTGCTGACCGGCGCGGCTCGTAGCCGTGCAGGTTGATGCCGAGCGGCGCGAGGCGCATCTTGTCGGCCGATACGCCGAGGTACCTGGGCATGTACTCGAGGTAGTACTGGCTCACGGCCAGGAACGCGTCGACGTGCCTGGACGCGTCGCGGATGAGATCCAGCGATTGCTTCCTGTGCGGTTCCCCGAGCCCGTCGAGAAAGAGATCCTCCCCCTGCAGCGTGCAACAGACCGGGACCTTCAGCACCCGCTTGAGTGGCTCGGCGAGGCCGAGGAGCAGCGTATACGGCAGGTTCACGACGTCGAAACGCGGCTCGGTCACCAGCCAGTCGAGCAGCTTGCGGATCTCCTTGCGCTGGAAGCCGCGCTCGCCGCGGAGCATGGACACGGTCAACTGGCCGAGATTCGCCGGATCCACCTTGATCCGCCGGCTCGTCGCAAGCCGCAGCGCCCATTCCGAATCCCACAAGCGATCGAGCAGCCGCGGCGTGTGACGGAAGATCGGGGCGTGTTGCTCGAGGTACACGCTGATGCCCCCGAAGAACACCTGCCGGCCGCTGACGTTGTGCTCATCGGTCCGGGTGGGTGTGTAGACCGGCGTCAGCAGGACGTCGTGCCCCCGCGCGAGCAGTTCCGCCGCGAGCGCGTTGTCCCGCAGGCAACTGCCGCAGTACATCGCTCCCGCGCCGCCGGTGAACGTGAGGATCCGCAACGCGCGTCAGGCCCCGGCCGCGGCCGGCGTCAGCTCCTGTCCGAGTCCGGAGGCGGCCTGGAACGAGCGGCGCGCATAGAGGTGCTCGAAGAGATTGCCCTCGTGCGGCTGATCCCAGCTGATCCGGTTCGTGGCAATCGGACCCACGTTGAGCCGGTCCACGAGCGGCGACGCGAGGAGGTGCTCGAGGAGCACGGGGTCGGAGGTGAGTGCCGTGAGCACGAGCGTCTTTCCCAGCGGCTGCGGCATGCGCGCCATCTCGTCGCGCGCGACCTTCACGACGGCCACGAACGGAAACAGGAACTCGCGATTCGCAAGCGGGTGCTCGAGCGAGTCGCACAGCACGACGGTCGGCTGCAGGTACGTGCAGCCATCGAGAACGGCGACGCGAGGGCCCTGCCGGAACGCGGCCGTCACATCCCTCGCGCCGGGCGTCTGCAGGCCGGCGTCAATCTGCTGCGAGATGCGCTCCGCCACCTTCGGATCCGCAAACGGCGCAAGCAGCGCCTGCTCATCGTCGGCACGGCGTGGGACGATCCGGGCGAGTGCGGCGGCCACCGATTCGGCAATCTGCTCCGCGGCCCGCGCCTCCGCCCAGATCCCCGACGCGTTGACGCAGGAGCGGCCGCCGTTGTCGGCGACCGACGCCACGAGAAGTTCCACGTGCGGCTTCCAGTCGGCGCCAGGCCCGACGAGCACCTTGCTGTAACCCGGGCCGTGCAGCTCCACGCGCGGATCGCCTTCCCAGCCGCCCACCGCCGCGACGTCGCCAAAGAACATGCTCCTGCCGGTTCGGCGGAGAATTTCTCCTGCCCCGGCGTGATCGCAGGGGTAGTAGCTGAAGGCTTCCGGCGGACAGCCCGCCCTGATGAACGCCTGCGCGATCCGGAAGGGGGACCACGGCTCCGCGCTTCCAGGTTTCAGCACGAGCGGCATCTTCAACGCGATTGCCGGCACCCAGAGCGAGTGGACGCCAGGCGAATTGCTCGGCAGCACCACAGCCAGGCCGTTCGTGCGGGGATAGAAGCTCAGCGCCTGTCCGTCGTGATCCCCATGCCCCCGATCGAGGAGCGACAGATCGAGCCCGCGGGTCAGGCCCCGCAGAACGGACCGCATCTCCTTCATCACGCCGGCAATCTTGGCCATGTTCCGGCGCACGAGGACGTGCGGCATGCCCGTCGTGGCAGACAGCTGCAGGACGTACTCGTCCGGCGACTGCGCCGTGTCCCCCAGGGGGAGCGTCGAGCTCAGGAAGTGATCCGCCGCCGCCGAACAGATCTCGAGGAGCCTGTCGAACGGGATGGCAGCCAGTGCGCGGCGTGCCCCCGCCTGCGAATCCTCACGCAAATCGCGGCGGATGAGCCCGCCATTCGCCTGGCTGATCTCGACGAACGGCTCACGTGTCCGGTGATGCGGCACTCGCACGACGTCCAGGCTCTTGTAAGCGGCGCCCTGCCGCAGAATCGGAATGTGGAGCATTGGTTTCACCTTGTCGGGCCCTGACGCCAGTTTAGCAGTCCGCGTGTCTCGGCGGCTTGCCGGCGCGCGCATCGCTTGTGAAAGGCCGCGATCGATTCACGACATGAGGGGGAGCAGCGCCCGGCTCAGTACACGCCCTCCACCACCGTCGTCGCGAAACGCGAAAACGGCCGGACGTTACGGACGCCGTCCCATGGATACCGCGTGGACGGCCGCTCGCGCTCTGCCTCGTCGCGCTCGAGGAACCGCGGCATGAAGAACTCCTTCGTGAGCGTCGTCAGCCGGACGCGGCCTGTCTCGCCATACCCGACGATGCGGTCCGGGTGGTCGGGATCGACGACTTCGATCATGGCGCGCGGCGCCGGCGGGTAGTAGATGACGGCGAAGTTGTCGGCGGGATCGCGCGGGTCCTTGTGCGTGGCGAGCCCCATCAGCGTGTTGCCGTATGTCGGCGCGAAGTACACGCCGTCGAGCAGCTCCTCCACGGCGAACCGGTGGAACTGGGGCGTCATTTCCGTGCCGCCGCAGAACACCCCGCGGATCCCCATCTTTTTCAGGGAGACTTTTTCGCACAGCGCCTCGAGCAGCTTTGGCGTCGTGAACAGGCACTGGATGTTGTCGTGGGCGCGCATCAGCGTGAGCGCCTGATCGATCACGTGGCGCTTGTAGGCCTCGACCTGGTCCATCTGCCGCGCTTTGATCAGTTTGATCACCCAGCGCGGGTCGAGATCCACCATGAAGCAGATGCCGCCGCGGTACTGCGCGAGGTGCTCCACCGCCAGCCTGAGGCGCCTCGGGCCGGTCGGCCCCACCATGAGCCAGTCCGACCCCCTGGGAAACGACGCATCGGGGAGCGTCTCGCTGAAATTTTCGTAGTCGATGCGGAAATCATTCACCGCGATGCGCGACTTCGGCACGCCGGTGCTGCCGCCGGTCTCGAACGTGTAGACGGGCGAATTCGCGTACGCCTTTGGCACCCACCTGCGGACCGGCCCGCCGCGCAGCCATTCGTCCTCGAACGGGCCGAAGCGATCGAGATCCTCGTACGTCTTGATCGCGGCGATCGGATCGAACCCGAGGGTGGTGGCT
>JALZOC010000091.1:0-2801 GCA_030857365.1 Acidobacteriota bacterium | reverse complement strand
GCCACTCGTCTTCGAAGAACCCGAACCTGTCGAGATCCGTGTAGCCGTTGACATCCTTCAGCGGATCGAAGTCGAACGCTTTCGCTCGCTCGAGCCAGAAGGGGCAGCCGGTGGCCGGGTCGAAGTGCCAGCGCACGATGTCGCGTAGGTGTGCGTCGAGCCGTTCGCGGGCGGCGGCAATCGCGGAGTCACTCATGGCGTGCGATTTTATCGCGAATGGGGACACTCACCTTTACTGTAAGTCGTTGAAAGTGAAACGCGAATTTTTGAGCCTCTAGAATCAGTCACTTACGGTAAAGGTGAGTGTCCCCATTTAGACAGGAGGCGGCGGACGCCTTCGGCGAAGACGTCGGGCTCCGGCAGCAGGCTCAGCACGACATACGCCTCGCGCGGGAAGTCGAAGAAATAACCCGGGTGGACGAGCACGTCGTCCCGCCCGAGCAGCTCGAGCACGAGCTCTTCCTCCGTGCGCGTCGCCGGTACGCGCAGCACCGCCGACCATCCCGCCTCGGTGCTGAGCGGCTCGACCGAGGGGAACCGCTCCGCGCTTCGCCGCAGGGTCAGGTCGTTGCCGCGAACCCGCGCAAGGATCTGATCCCGGACGACAGCCCCCTCCGCCAGCAGCCGGGGGGCGGCAGCCTGAACGGGCGTGGACACCGAGAGGTACGTGTCGCAGATCAACTCCAGCCGCTGGAGGGCCTCGGCCACCACGGGCTCCGGCCCATCCACCGCGATCCATCCCAGCTTCACCTGCGGAAGCCCTATCGACTTCGACAGGCCACCAAGACGGAACGTCAACGGCCCCGACGAGCGGGTCGCGTACGGGACGAGCGCACCGGTCAGGGGGTAGTCGGCAAACACTTCGTCGACGATGAGGGCCGTGCGACGCTCGACACACCACCGCGCCAGCCGGTCCAGTTCGTCGGGCGTCAGGATCGATCCGGTGGGATTGTTCGGGCTGACGGCAAGCACGGCGCGGACCCGTGCCGTCCAGCGATCGTCCAGCGCTCTGAAATCCACCATCCAGCGGCCGTGATACTCGAGCGGGTACGTCGCCGCGGACACCCCGTCGAGCGAGGTCAGATGCTCGAAGAGCGGATAGCTCGGTGCGGGCACCAGCACCCAATCGCCTGCCGGATCGCACAGCAGCTTGAATAGAATGGAGTACGCTTCGCTCGTGCTGGCGGTCAGGACGACCTGATCGGGATGCACGCGAACTCCTCGCCGGGCGTAATCGCGGGCGACGGCGTCGCGGGCGCCGCGGGCGCCGAGAGGCTGCGGGGCGTACGTCGCCGCCGCGGGATCGGCCAGGCTGGCGAGAAGCGCGGGAGGATACGCGAATCCGCAGGTGGTCGGGTTCGTGACGGTGAGGTCAATGACCTGCCGCCCGGATGCACGCGCCCTCCGAATCTCCTCGGTCAGGCGGTTGGGCTGCAGTTCGCCGGTCGTACGGGACGAGAACATCTCGGTTGATAGACTATCGGAACCAGAGAGGTATCGGGATGACACGTGCCTGCCGCGTCGGGCCTTTCGTTCTCGCATTCACGCTGGCCACCCTTACGATGGCGGCCGGCCAGCCGCCGGACACGCCGGCCAGCACGCCGCGTCCTGCACCGCTCACGGTGCCGTTCACCCGATTCACCCTGCCGAATGGTCTCCATGTCATCCTGCACGAGGATCACACCGTGCCGCTCGCCACGGTCAACATGTGGTACCACGTGGGCTCGGCGCGTGAAAGGCCCGGCCGCACCGGGTTCGCGCATCTCTTCGAACACCTGATGTTCGAGGGTTCGGCTCACGTCAAGGAAGGGGAGTTCGATTCGCTGCTCGAGGGCGCGGGGGCGACCAACAACGGCTCGACGAACGGGGACCGCACCAACTACTTCATCGACGGTCCCTCCAACGCCCTGGAGCTCGCGCTGTTCCTCGAGTCGGACCGCATGGGCTACCTGCTCGAATCGATGACGCCACAGCGCGTCGACGGCCAGCGGGACGTGGTGAAGAACGAGCGGCGCCAGAGCGTGGAGAACGCGCCGTACGGCATGGCGTCGATCGAGCTCGACGCGTTGTTGTATCCCGAAGGGCACCCGTATCGATGGCCGACCATCGGCTACATGGAAGATCTCACGGCGGCCAGCTACGAGGACGTGGTCGAGTTCTTCCGCGGGTATTACCAGCCCGCCAACGCCAGCCTCGTAATCGCCGGCGACATCGATCCCGTCAGGACGCGCGCCCTCGTCGAAAAATGGTTCGGCGACGTGAAGCCCGGCACGGGGCCCGTGCCCCCCATCGACTCTCCGCGCGCCCAGCTGACGGAGGTGAAGCGCAAGACGATCGAGGACCGCGTCCAGCTGCCGCGCCTGTATATCTCGTGGCTCACACCCGCCCACTACGCGCCCGGCGATGCGGAGCTGGACATCGTCTCGCACATCCTCGCGGGCGGAAAGAATTCGCGGCTCTACAGGCGGCTCGTCTACGACATGCAGATCGCGCAGGACGTGACCGCGTTCCAGGCGTCGGCGGCCCTCGGCTCGCAGTTCCAGGTCGTCGTCACTGCACGGCCGGCCGACGGGGGGGCCACGTCAGAGGCGCTGCTGGCTCGAATCCGATCGATCGTGGACGAGGAGATCGCCACGCTGCAGAAGACGCCTCCCTCGCCCCGTGAGTTCGAGCGTGCGATCAACCAGGTGGAAGCCTCGTTCTACAACAGGATGGAGAGCGTGGGCGGCTTCAGCGGCAAGGGCAACCAGTTGAACGCGTACTACTTCGCCACCGGCAACCCCGATTACTTCAACGAAGAC
>JALZOC010000090.1 GCA_030857365.1 Acidobacteriota bacterium | reverse complement strand
CTGCATGGGAGGTCGTTGCGCAGGTCTGCTCCCCGGCGACGTTCACCGGCCAGCGCTCCACGCGCTCCTCACCGGCCGTCCAGCGCAGCTTCCGATTCGCTCGCGCCCGGTTCTGCGAACGGTGTGCGGCCGCGCGGCCACGTTCCTCGGTGAGTGCGGCATTCAGCCGCTCGGCCAGATGACCGAAATCAGCGCCTGACTTTCGGAGCGCCGCGTTCTCCTCGAGCAGTTGCCGTATCGTTTGGTGGCAGTGTTCCAGTGTGCTTGGCAGTTCCATTGGCCCGCTCGCATCGATCGGGAGTGCACCGCGCACGCTCCCCGGGGACCTTCATCGGGTCCTCAGGTAGCATTAACGACGTGCGGCCCAAAACCGTACAGCGGCCAGGGCTCCAGCCTGAATTACGTTTCGGTAAGTACGACGAGGTTCACTCAGGCTGCCCGGCAAGAGTACGCTTGACCGGTGCCGCTGCTCTTCGCCCTCGGCCTCGTCCTCTTTGCACTGCTCGTCGGGGTCGCCCTGATGCCATTCGCCCTGGTGCTGCGGTATCGGGTGGGCACGGCTCGCCGCCTCGCCCGGGGCTGGGTCGTCACGCTGAACCTGGCCGGGCTCGGGCTGTCGTCGGCACTCTTCCTGGCTGGCGCGGCGGCCACCAGCATCTGGGTGCCCCCGGCGCTCCGGTATTCGCTGGCCGGCCTTGCAGCGGGGTGCCTGCTGGGTGTGCTGGGACTCCTGCTGAGCCGCTGGGAACCCACCTCGGCTTCCCTGCACTACACGCCCAACCGCTGGCTGGTGCTGGCCATAACGCTCGTCGTCGCCGGACGGATGTTCTACGGATTCTACCGGGCGTGGGAAGCCTGGCGCTGGCGCGTGGACAGCACGTCCTGGCTGGCCGTGTCGGGTGCCGCGGACTCGCTGGCTGCAGCAGGCATCGTCCTCGGTTACTACCTTGCCTATTGGGCGGGGCTGCGGTGGCGATTGAAGCGGCACGAGCGACGGCGCTCGAGCTCCCGCTGGTCTCCTGGGTGATCCGCCGCGCAGCGCACCCGGCGGAGCGAGCTGGCGTGTCAGCGGCCGTCGTGCGTCATCGCGCGAACCACTGCCAGATGGACGCGAGACTCAGCCCGAGCACCGCCAGGCCGAGGCCGAGACCGACGAGAATCGCGCCGGGAAGTGTGCCGTTTATCAGGAGAAAGCGACTGTCACTCGGCAGGCCGTCGTCCGGCCGGACAGACACAGGCAATTGAGCGCTCATGATCCTCTCCGACGGGGAGCCGACGCCACCTGCTGCGCAGCAGGCACCATGCGGCGGGTTGGGTCTCGCGAACCGGACAGTTCGTCGAGGCAAGATCCTCGCCTTCGCACGGGTCTGCAATCGCGCCGGAATTCGGGGTGCGGCCCGCAGGAGTACCCGTCCGAGCCGACTAATGATCGCGCGGAGCGCTACGGAGGGTCGGCGGCCCTCATGGGAGGAAGAGCACGGTTCGCTATGCTTCTTTGACTGGAGCAGACAGATGACCGCACCGGGAGCATTTCAGAACGGAGACGACGTCCCCGTCGCTGATCAGCGTCAGGCGGGGGTAGGCGCATTCGGGACACGGGAACTCCCGCCCCGGGTCTTCCCCGTGTCCGTGCGCTGATTCTCCGGTATCGGGTTCGTCTGGATTGGGGCGCACCAATTTCTCCTACTGAAGGCTCGCTTTCACGATCTGCCAGCGGTCGTTGGCGCGTGCGAGGCTGAACGTCCACTCCCGCTCGGTCAGGTGCACGCGGGAGCCGACTTTCGGCCTGTAGGTGGCGTCTCCCTGGCAGCGCGCGTTGGCGTCCTGTCCGTTGACCGAGACTCCACACTTCGCAAACCGAAGCTCCTGACCGTCGAGCTGCCGGAACGCGCGCTGGAGTTTCCGATCGTCAAGGGATGGCCAGACGGCCTTGGCCGCCTGCACGTCGAGTTGATCGTAGGCGCGTTTGTAATCGAGAAGGACGCGCCGGACGATTTCTTCCTGGTCCGCGAGGTCGGCTTTTTTCTGAGCGGCCGGGCTCTTCTGCTCGACTGCACGTTCGACGACCGCGGGTGCCGCCGTCGGGGTCGGGTCTTCCGGAGGCAACATCTTCGGCCGCCCTGCCGCAGGTATGTCCGGCGTCGGTTCAGCGCGGGCCAAGACATCGGCGGGTGCCGCCGCTGGATCAGCCCGATCGAAAAGCTGGTTCGATAGGGAGAGCGCTTCGGCCGCCGGTGCTGACGGCAAAGGTGTTTTCCCGGTGAGAATCTCGGCCCGGGCCCGCATCAAACCGCTGGTTCCAACGGGGCGTTCGATTGGGGTGATCGGACGGGTCCCGGCGCGCCGGTCGCGAGGAGCCAGGGTGATGAATTCCGTCCGCACCCGGACGCCTGCCGCGTTGGTCTTCCTGGATTCGCGACCCGCTGCGAACGCGGGCGGGGCGGAGAGGCCGGCCTGGGAGATCGCGGGTCCACGGTCCGCCGGTAGACCTGCGAGAGGACCCTCGATACCTGGCGCCCGGACCAACCACACGTGAGCGGCAATCGCCGCCATCAGCATCAGGACCGCGCGGCGAAGTCTCGGCGCGAACGGACCCGCCAGCTCCAGATCCGTTTCGGGTCTCGTGTCGATTGGTCCGGCGTAGTCGGGTCTGTCCATGGCCTCGCGGTCGACCGGCGCCCCACGCGCAAGTCGAGCGGGACCGATGCAAGTGCCGAACCGCCCGGGCGACACGTCTCGTGTCCCGGATCGGGTAATTCGCCTTTGATTCCTTCGTATTATATTCCGAACTCGACTGTATGCCCGCAACGCGGTCCAGCGCGTGGGGTGCGTCGGAAGCAATAGCGGAAGTCCGTTGCCGATCTTCGGAGCCTGACCACACGGCTGCCTTCGGGTAAACGGCCGGGAGGTCGCAGAGAATCCCGGATCGCACACAGCAGTCCGGCGTCGGCTGCGGGGGACGGGCGTCCTTCGCCAGCTGCAGGGCCAGCCCATGCTGCGGGTCCCAGTACTGGCGCACCCGGCCGTCCCCGAGGCGGCTCAGCACGTGGAATCGATCTCGCAGGAAGGCCCGTATGACTTCCACCCTCATCATCCGTGTGTGCCTCCTGTCGGTCCTGGTCTGCGGGGCCGGGGCGTGTGCCCCCGCCCCTCACGCATCCGCCGCCACGGACCAGGTGCCGGATGCGCAGGCTGCGCCGGCGCCGGCCGGAGTGGAAGAGGGCCGGACGAGTACCGCCACGTTCATTGCGGATCGGTTGCACGGCCGCAAGACGGCAAGCGGGGAACCGTACGACAGGCACACGCTCGTCGCCGCCCATCCAACCTACCCGCTCGGGACCGTGGTGCGCGTCACCAACCAGGCAAATGGGCGTGCGGTGGATGTGAAGGTGGTCGACCGCACCGCGCGCAGGAACCGCGGCCCCCAGATGATCGACGTGTCGCGGGCCGCGGCTGAGCGGCTCGGCTTCATCGAGCAGGGTACGACGAAGGTCACCCTCGAAGTGATCGCGCGTCCCTCTCGGTAGACGCTCCACGCTCAGCCGTTACCGGTCCGCGGAATGCCCGGCCTCGCGCTCGCAATTCCCCCGTGCTATGACTGAAGGCCGGGGCTCGGAGGAGAAACCGGAGTGGGGTGGATGACACGGTACGTAAGAGTTGCGGCACTTGGCGCGTGTGTCGTTGGCGTGCTCGGCGCGGCCGCCGGGCAGCAACCTGTCTTTCGCGGCGGCAGCGACGCCGTGCGTGTGTTCGTCACGGTGACCGACAGGGACGGCCGCCTCGTCACGACACTCGCACGCGACGACTTCGAAGTGCGCGACGAGGGCCGACCGCAGCCGATCACGTTGTTCGACAACACGCCACAGCCCATCCGGCTCGTGGTGATGCTCGACGTGTCCGGCAGCATGGAAGGCAACCTGCCGCTGCTCCGCGATGCCGCGACGCAGCTCTTCGCGCGGCTGCGCCCGGACGACGTCGCCCGCGTGGGCTCGTTCGGGCACGAGATCACCATCAGTCCGTCCTTCACGCGCGATCCCGGCGAGCTCGGCGCCGCGGTGCCATCGGTGATAGCGCCCGATGCTCCGACGCCGCTCTGGCGCGCGATCGATCAGGCGCTCGATGCGTTCGGCGACGCGGACGACAGGCGGAAGGTGATCCTTGTCCTGAGCGACGGGAAGGACACCGGCCAGCAGGACTTTCGCAGGCGCCCCGTCAGTCAGGCTGGCGTGATCGATCGGGCCCGTGGCGAGGATGTGATGATCTACGCGATCGGCATGCGCAGCCGGAGCACGCGTGCGATGCAGCCCGGCATCGGACGAGGCGGCCTGCAGGCGATGCTGCTGGCGGACCTGCCCGATCCCGGCCTCGCGCGCGTGGCCGAGGAAAGCGGCGGGGGGTACATCGAGATCCGACAGGGGGAGAATCTGGCGGCCGCCTTTGCCGCAGTAGCCGACGAGCTCCACACGCAATACCTGCTTGGCTTCGCGCCGCCCAGGCGCGACGGCAAGGTCCACGACCTCGACGTGCGTGTCGCCCGGGGAGGGCTGAAGCCTCGCGCGCGGAAGAGCTACGTCGCGCCGGCGCAGTGAGTCGGTTCGGTCGAGAGTCTGACGCCTCGCGGGGCGCAGCGCCGCCGCTACATCGAGTCGAGGAATCGAAAGTGCGGGTTGCCTTCGGTCACGTACCGAAGCTCCCACGGGGACTCGAAGAGGATCACTTCCCGGTCGCTGCGATCTCTGGCCGTCAGGACCCCTGAGCTCACGAGGGCCAGCGGCTTCGGGTCCCCAGGCTGCGCGACCGGCCACCGCGCCGCGACGTGGGGGAGCGGGTCCAGCACGCACCGGATGCCGTACTCGGATTGCAGCCGCGCCTCGACCACGTCGAACTGAAGCGCGCCGACCACACCGATGATCGGGTGGCGCAGTCCTGACTGGGGCACGAACACCTGCATCAGCCCTTCTTCTTCGAGCTGTCGCACGGCTTCATCGAACCGCTTGTGGCGCACGTCGGCCGGCCGCAGGAATGCGAACCGCTCGGCGGCGAAGTGGGGAATCGGCGGATACCGTACACGCCGGCCCGCATACAGCGTGTCGCCGATGGCCAGACGGCCAGGATTGACGAGCCCCACGACATCCCCCGGGTACGCCTCGGGCACTGTCTCGCGGTCGCGTCCAAAGAACCGGTAGACCCGCGACAGGCGGAGGGTGGTGCCCAGCCGTTCGTTGACGGCGGACATGTCCTTCATCAGCCGGCCTGAGCACACCCGGACGAACGCCACGCGGTCGCGATGCCGCGGGTTCATGTTCGCCTGCATCTTGAAGACGAATCCTGAAAAGTCCTGGTGGGTTGGCGGCACGAGGCCGACGTCGCTCGGGCGGGGCGCAGGGCTGGGCGCCAGCGTGAGCACGGCGCGGAGGAACGGCTCGACGCCGAAGTCGTTGAGGGCACTCCCGAAGAACACGGGGGTCTGGCGCCCGTGCCGGTACTCGCCCATGTCGAACCGTGTGCCGGCGCCCGAAATCATCCGGACGGCTTCGTCCAGCTGCCGCTGGCGCGGCGCCCCGACGAGCCGTTCCACGGAGGGATCCCGCGGGTCGGTGACGGCGACGGGCACCGTTCGCTGCCCTCGCGCGCCGCGCTCGTACAGCAGCAACGCCCCGGCGTCGAGATCGTAGACGCCCGCGAAATTGACACCATCGCCAAGCGGCCAGTTCCTCGGGGCGGCAGCGATTCCGAGGACCCGCTCGATCTGGTCCAGCAGCTCGAAGGGATCCAGTGCGGGCTGATCGAGCTTGTTGATGAAGGTGAGGACCGGCAGGCCGCGCTGGCGGCACACGTCGAACAGCTTGCGCGTCTGCGGTTCGATGCCCTTCGCGGCGTCGAGGACCATGACGACGCTGTCAACCGCCAGGAGGGTGCGGTACGTGTCTTCGCTGAAGTCCTGGTGTCCCGGCGTATCCAGGAGCGTCACGTGGTGCCCGTCGAGCTCGAACTCGAGCGCCGCGGCGCTGATCGAGATGCCCCGCTGCTGCTCCATCTCCATCCAGTCCGAAACGGCATGGCGGTCCGTCTTCCGGCCCCGGACCGCGCCGGCGAGCTCGATGGCACCGGCATAGAGGAGCAGCTTTTCTGTCAGGGTGGTCTTGCCCGCGTCCGGATGGGAGATGATCGCGAAGGTGCGGCGCCTGGACACTTCGCGCGCGAATGCGTCGGCGTCATTGTCGCGGCCGGCCTCGATCGACGCCTGGAGGATCGGGTCGAGTCCATTCTGTCCGGCAGGAGTCACAGCCTTTCAAGGGTACTCGAATTAGGTGGCCTGCCGCCCGTTGCTGTCCGCCGATACTTGCGCCCCGTCGGTGTTCCGCGTTAGAAAAGGAGTTACGGGTCGGAAGGGGAGACACTGATGGACGACGCGGGTGTGAAGGTTCAGCCGGGCGAGCGCCCCCTCGCCGACCGGTCGCACTTGCTGCGCGCCGGGTCCCACGGGCTCATCGAGATGTCGTCGGAACAGCAGGACCGTTCGCTGCGCCTGCGCCAGCGGCTCGGCCGATTGGAGTGGCCGGAGGTTCGCGTGCTGAACCTGGACGACCACGCCCCAGCCCGGTTCCTGCGCACCCGGACGCTGGAGAATGCGGGCTGTGTGGTGCAGGAGGCCGCAGATGCCGGCGAAGCCCGCGCGTTTGCCGCCTCGGACCCGCCAATCAGGCTGGCCCTCCTGGATGTCGGATTGCCCGACGGCGACGGGTTCGAGGTCTGCGAGCATTTCAAGTTTCACAGCCCCGGGACACGCGTCGCGATCGTCACCTCGATTTATCGGTCCGGTTCGTCGCGGCAGCAGGGTATCGGCGCCGGCGCGGACGATTACCTCCTCGAACCCGTTCCCGGTCACCGCCTCGTCCGCACGGTCGAGCGCCTGTTGACCGCGGGGCCGAGTGCCGCCCAAGCCGCCGTGATCACCACTGATGGATACGGACTGATTCTCAGCCTGAATGCACCGGCCGGGGCCCTCCTGAACCTGTCCGCTCGCGGTGCCATCGGCCGCAGCCTGCTGCCGTTCATCGGCGCCGATCGGAATCGTGTGACGAAGGATCTTCAGCTCGCGGCGGCCGGCCAGTACGTTCAGACCGACCTGGTCCTGAGACCGCGCGAGCGGAAGCCGGTCACGGTCGAGGTCGACCTCGACGGCGGAGACCACACGTGCCACTCGGTGGAGTGGACGCTGCGCCACGTCTAACCGCACTCCACCACCGTTCACCGCCTCCTCGACGATTGCGCAGTTGACGTGCGCGCGCCGTCCGGGCAGTGCGTACGCAGAGCGGGAGAGCTTCAGCTCCGCCACCACGTCGAACCCGCTGAAGGCCACAAGCCATCCGGAGAATCGGCCGAGGTGCCGTTGGTCTGACGACTATTTGGGTCAGCGGTCTGCCGGGGCAGATCGCGTGCGCCGGTAGGCCTTGATGAAAATCGGCCGATCCCCTATCTGCGACGCGGCGCTCGCGCCTTCACCGAACGCCGCGGCCACTTCGTAGTTCGCTTCGATCCAACCCATCAGCTCGCGATAGCAGTCCTTCCCGAAGGCAGGACATCCGAATTCCGTGGTGGGTCGATTCAGCAGGAATATGAGTTGGACGCGTTTGGCTTCCAGTTCGCCGATGGCGCGACGCTCGCCGGCGAGGTCCAGAAACCCCGGCGTCAGGATCTCGTATCGCAGCGGTGCCGGACGATCCGCGAGAAAGTTCAGGCTGCTGCCTTCCGGGACCGCGGCGAGATAGTCGGTCGGCCGCGTGTGCTGCGCGAGAAAGTCGAGGGCGTCACCAAACGCGCGCCGCTCGGCCGGGCTCACCCGCGTGCTGCCTCTCGGCGTTTCCAGCCGCACCGCATCCTTCTCGAGGTACCGGTAGGCGATGACGACGGTCGCCCCTGCCAGAGCGAACGAAAGGAGAGTCATCACGATCCGTCTGGCGACGGCAGCCGATGCGGTGAACGTGGTGAACGCAGGGCGGTAGAAAGTTGTCGCCAGGTGCATGAAAATTACGAGCGGCACCGGCAACAGATACGACCCGTACCCTCCGCCACTCGGAACCCGGAGCACCACGCGCGCAAGCACCGCCAGCCCGTAGACGGCGACGACGAACAGCGACCGGCGGTGCGAGTCGATGCTCCGAACGCCGCCGCGTCCGAAGATGGAATACGCGATCGTCCCGGCGCAGAG
>JALZOC010000633.1 GCA_030857365.1 Acidobacteriota bacterium | reverse complement strand
TCCACTGAGGCCCCGATGATCACGACCAGACGCCGCAGCATTGCCATCGCGGTCACGGGCGCGAGCGGCGCGTTGTACGCCACCCGGACGATGGCGGCGCTGCTGGAGCGGGGGTGCCATCTCGAGCTGGTGATCTCCGACTACGGCCGGCGGCTTCTGCGCGACGAGCTTGGCGAAGCCGCCGCCGTCGACAGACTCCTGGAGTACCTGGTGTCGAAGTACGGCGACGATGTCCGCAAGGGCACGTACACGCTGTACAGCAACCGCGATCTGGGCGCCCGCATCGCGAGTGGAAGCCAGGGCTGCGAAGCCATGGTCGTCGTACCCTGCTCGATGAAGACCCTTGCCGGCATCGCGAACGGATTGTCGCGTAACCTCGTCGAACGGGCGGCGGACGTGATGCTGAAGGAGCGCCGGACGCTCATCATTGTGCCGCGCGAAACCCCGATGAGTCTCCCGCAGCTCCGGAACATGGTCCTGGCCGCCGAAGCCGGGGCCATGATGATGCCGGCCATGCCCGCGTTCTACCAGATGCCCAGGACGCTCGACGAGCTTGCCGATTTCATGGCCGGAAAAATTCTGAGCGCACTGCGGTTCGACCACGAACTGTATCCGTCGTGGAAGGGGTGACAGGGCTCGGTTCCGGGTTCCGGGTTCGGGGTTCCGGGTTCAGGTTCGGGGTTCGGCGTTCGGGGCTCGGGGGCTCGGGATTCGGCTCGCATGTCGGACGTTCCACGTGACAAGCCGCACGTTGCACGCGACAGGTGGCACCTTGCACGCGAGAGACAGCACGTTGGCACCATGCACGTTGGACGTTGCACGTGACAAGTAGCACCTTGCACGTGGCACATCGCACGTGGAACGTGCCCCCATGACTCTCGCGCCAGACAAAACCCCCTCCCGCATCGCCGGCATGTTCGACGCGATTGCGCCGCGCTACGACCTCCTGAATCATGTGCTCAGCGCCGGGCTGGACCGCCGATGGAGGGATCGGGCTGTCGCGGCGCTCATGCTCCGGCAGGATGCCGACGCGAAGGTTCTCGATCTCTGCACCGGCACGGGCGACCTCGCGCTCGCCACCGTCCGGCAGGTGAGCCGCGCATCCATCATTGGCGTCGACTTCGCCGGGGAGATGCTGCGCCTCGGGGCGGCGAAAGTCCGCACCGCATCGCTCGGGTCCCGCATCCGGTTCGTTCGTGGTGACGCCGCCTCGATCCCCGTCAGGACCGCGTCGTGCGACGCTGCGACGATCGGGTTCGGCATTCGCAACGTCGCCGACCCGGAGCGCGCCCTCACCGAGATCGCACGGGTCCTCAAGCCCGGCGGGCGCCTTGCGATTCTGGAGTTCGGGCAGCCCCGCATTCCCGGGATCCGCACGATGTATGCCTGGTACTTTCGCTATCTGCTTCCGCTCGTCGGCCGCATGGTGTCGAAACACCAGAGCGCCTACTCGTACCTGCCCGCCTCCGTCGGAGCCTTCCCGCCGCCGGCCGAGTTCGCACGAATCCTCGCCGCTGCGGGATTTTCGCGCGTCGACGCCGTCCCGCTCACGTTCGGCATCGTCTATCTCTTCATTGCGGAGAGAACCCCGAACCTGAACCCGGAACCCGGAACCCGGAACCCGGAACCCGGAACCCGGAACCCGGAACCCGGAACCCCGAACCCTGAACCGATCCCTTTCCCTCTGATATAATCCGTCTAACCCCCTGATGTACTTCAACTTCGAGGACTATCGCCCCGATACGCCCACCCTGCCGCGTTCGCTGACGCGGCTCGAAGTTGTCCTGCTCACCATCGTGATCTACCTGTCGGGCATCATCTTGATTCTGGTGTCGCCGCACCTCCCGTGGGTCAAGGCCTGGGAGGCTGCGCGTCAGCAGGCGGTAGCGGAGCAGCAAAAGCAGGAGCTGCAGCGCCAGCGCGACAATGCGCGCTTCGTGTTCATGGCTCCTCAGATCGATAAACCTGCGCCCAAGCCGCCGCCGCGAGCCGAGCTCTCCGATATCGATCGCAAGGCCGCGACGGTCGAACGGGCGCCGAAGCCGACCAACGACATGCCGTTCTCGCGCGGGAATACCATCGAACGGATGGAGGCTGGCCGGCCGCCCGCCGCACCGCCGGAGGCGCCCGACACTGCCGCCGAGCAGAGTGCCAAGGGCATGACCTTTCCTGAGTCGCCGGACGCCGTGCAGGCGCGCGCGTCGGACGCGCCTCAGCCCGCGCCGCGCGGCCCATCGGCTGGCGTGATTGCGGACGCCATCCGCAACGTCCACAAATACGCGCAGAACGAATCGTTCGGAAACGTCCGGGGCGGCGGCAACATGGACTTTGCCCCTTCCATCCAGTTCGACAGCAAGGGTGTCGACTTCGGCCCGTGGCTGCGCCGGTTCATCGCGCAGATCCGGCGCAACTGGAACATCCCCATGGCCGCGATGACGATGCACGGGCATGTCGTGGTGACGTTCTACGTGGGGAAGGACGGCCGGATTACCGAGTTGCGCGTGCTGAAACCGTCGAGCATCGACGGCTTCAACAATTCGTCTTTCAACGCGCTCGCCGCCTCCAATCCCACCCAGCCGCTGCCGCCTGAGTACCCCGACGACCGCGCCTTCTTCACCATCACCTTCTACTACAACGAAACACCGGGGTCATGATTCAGCCGACGCGCACCCAGCAGATCGGCCTGCTGCTGATGCTCGCCGTTCTCGTCGCGCTGGCGCTCGTGCGGGCGCTCGCGGCGCGCTGATGGCGCCTCCCCGGCTCGTCGCGATTGGCGGCC
>JALZOC010000632.1 GCA_030857365.1 Acidobacteriota bacterium | reverse complement strand
GCCGCAGTTCGGGCCGCTCTGGCGCAACGCAACTACCGACCCGCTCACGGGTTACGACCTCCGCCAGGCGCCGGCGGGGTTCTACAAGGACAACGACTCCTTGATCTGGTTCAGAGGTGTCATCGAGGGCCGCAGCACCGCCTGGGAGGACCCGATCTTCGAGCTGCCACCGGGCTATCGTCCCGCCTACAGGGTGGTCCTTCTCACCGCTTATGAGGCGGTCGCGTTTCTGCCCAACGGGAGGGTGGACGCCTATGGGGAGCGCAAGAACGCCGCGATCGGGAAGCCGCCCACAGGGCGCCGAGTCTTCTCCCTCGAAGCGCTCACTTTCCGGGCGGGCAACTGATGTACGCCCTGCGTCCGCCGCGCTTCGACCAGCTGATGCGACACGCCGCAATCGGCACCCGCAACGCCTACCTCGAGCACGCGCGCAAGAGCCTCGGGCCGATGGAGGACTGGCACGTCGTCGGAGAGGACGAGCCGTTTGACCCTGACTGGAGGTCCTTCACCGGCCTGTACGTTGTCCAATTCCGCAAGGACAATGAGGGCTTTGTCTATCTGGTTGGACGGGCGCACTGGTTCCGCAACCGCCCCAACCTGCGCAGTCGCAACTGGTCCTACACCTTCGGGCCGATCTTCACCTTGCCGCCGGGCTATAGGCCTCAGTACCGCGCCTACATCGGCACCCAGTGTCGGTGGCGCGCCTTTAGCTACTCCTACACCTACCCCAGCGGCGTCGAATACCAGGATCAGGTGTCCGTGAACGTGGCCGGGGACTTCGTCGTCGAGCCGGACGGGCGCGTGCGGCCGATCTTCGTCAACACGGGCAGCGACGGCAGCATCCTCACGGTGCGCTTCGAGAGTCTCGCCTTCCGGGCCGCCGATCCGGTGATCTGATGGAGACCGCTCGCCGCTTCGACGTCTTCCGGTTCCTCGACTCTCTCGATCCCCGCCTACAGGGCGCGGTCACGGTCGGCGCACGGGAGCGCTTCGCCGCGATCGAGGACTGGCACATCGTGGGCGAGCCCGACGAGCCGGGCTTCCGCAGCTACCCGGCGTCGGCGTTCAACGATCCGGCCGTGACCTTCGGCATCCGCTACGAGCACGGCAACGTGCCCGTGTCGTTCTTCAGAGACACATCCGGGGTGGTCCACCTGCGCGGCGAGCTCGTGCGCGTCGAGCAGGGTCAGAACCACTACGGCAGCAACGGCTTCCCGCCGTTTGCCCTTCCGCCCGGCTACCGCGGCCCGGGCGGGGGCACGTCCTACTTCTCTGTGGCCGGGAGCAGGGCGAGCAGAGCGACGCAGCCGCCGCGCTTCTCCGGCGAGGCGCCGCGAGAGTACGACCCGCCCCTGGCCGAGATCTACCAGGCCGACACCTTCACGGTGGCTGACCGAGGCCTGGTCAACATCTACGACGGGCTCCCCGCGGGGGGCTCGATCTTCCTCGACGGCATCCGCTTCCTCGCCGCGCCGGTCAACCGCGAACGCTACATCACGGACGATGCCCGGCCTGCGTTCGGCTACTGAAGGGACCCCTGATGGCTGAAGAGCGATCCACCGCCTACGAAGAGGAGCAACGCCGGCAGGCTCTCGAGATCGAACGGATCCGTGTTGCGCTCGAGTCGGCAGACAAGCTCGAGCTCGAGCGGATCCGGAACGCGATCTCGTGTACCGCCGAGCGTGAGAAGTCAGCCGAGATTGCGCGGACGGCTGACCACAAGTTCTACGACTCGTCTTTGGTCGAACAACAGCATCAGATCGACCGTCGCCTTGAAACGCAGCTCCGCGAGCGCACCGATACCGAGCGCCACCTTGAGCAGAAGATCGAGGCTGTCCGCGAGCTTGTCGGGCAGCAGGCGAAGGCGGTCGAGGTTGCGAGTGAGGAGCGGGAGAAGGCCGCCTCGCAGCTACGGAAGCAGTTCGCCCAGCAGATCGAAGCGGGCGACAACAACCTACGCGAGCACATGTCCCAGCAGGTCCAGGCCGTGGGTCAACAGATCGCAGCGGCCACGCGGGACTCCGAGATCCGTGCCAACGAGGCCGAGAAGGCGATCCTCAAGCAGGAGACTGCAACAGAAAGACGCTTCGAGAGCGCCAACGAGTGGCGCGGCCAGTCGCTCGATCGAGAGCGCTCGCAGGAGGCTCAGATGTCGAAGCTGGCTGCGACCTTCGCGCCCCGCGAGGTCCTTGACGCGAAGGTCCAAGACTTGGAGAAGCGCATCGAGGTCTGCACCCGTCGCCTTGACCAGAGCGGCGGTCAGAAGCAGGGCGAGACGGAAGCGACCACAGCTCGGCAGGTGAGCAACGGGGCGATCGTCGGGATCATCTCGGCCTTAGTCGGCGGAGCGGGCCTTATCACCGCGGTCGTAGTCGCCGCCAACGCGCTCTCGGGGGGCTAGCCATGCCCACCGCGGTGCCCACCCCCGACTGAGCGGGCGAGCGCGGCGAAGGGCGCTAGCCGGGCGGTTCGATAGCCGGGCGGGATGGCGATCTCCGACCGCAGGAAGCCCGGACCGAAGCCGAAGCCCGCGGAGGATTACCTGTGGGCCCGCATCGATGCAGATGATGCTGCTGACGTAGAGGGCTGCTGGCCGTGGCAGGGGGGCATGTTCGATAGCGGCTATGGCCGCGCGTCAAGGCATAGCCGAGGGCTTCGTGCTCACCGCTTCGCCTACGAGGTGCTTGTCGGGCCCATCGGCGATTGGCAGCTAGACCACATCTGCCGCAACAAACGCTGCGTCAATCCATGGCACCTGGAGAAGGTCGATGCTGAGGACCATGC
>JALZOC010000631.1 GCA_030857365.1 Acidobacteriota bacterium | reverse complement strand
GTCGAGACGCGGGCGTAGATCGCGACCTTCATGATTGCCCCGCCAGTGCCAGGGGATCAGACCCTTGTTCACTCTCGTGTCTGGAAGACGACGCGGAAGGTGAGAAGAGGTCCAGGTCCTCTGGGAAAAGGAAGTCGACGCGCAGCGGATCAACGAGCCGACTGGCTCGACGTCCTCGACCTGATAGCGCCGCGAGCGGACGCGGACAACCTCACCAGGTTTCGGAGGGATTTCGACGACGCTCGACATGGAACTCCAGGTGACCAAAAGAAGCGGCTGACGGAGGATGCGAACGCATTATGGCCCCAAGATGCGGACACGTCGTGGCCAGCCCAGCCGGTGCTCAGGGAGGCCGACGGCTAGTGTGACGGGACGGCCGGCCGCGTTCAAACGAGAACCGGGAACAGGTGTTGGCCGCGTCATTCAGTTGGCCGACTCATTCACGACGGCGGGCTTGACGGCGTTCAAGTGGACTCTCAGTTGACGCGTGGCGGAAGCTGGGGGAGGTCACTGAGACACGAGCGGATCATTCGTGGGTGGGTCCACTTCAATCGACGATTCGATTTTTCCAGCGGCGCACCGCCTGCACTTGATTTCCAAATATGGCTGAGCTGTCGGGATGCAGAATATGGCTGAGCTGCTGCCGGTCATTTGGTCGAGGCCAGCGGTGGGATTCGAGCCCACTCACGGAATTTCGAGTTGATGCCCCGCTCTGCGGAACCGAACTGAAAATCGCGCATTCCTAATCAGCGCGGCTGTGGAGTCGCGGCAGGCAAATCAGGTCCCTATCCGTGATACGGGGCTGAATAACCCGCCGCCGCCGGCTCGTGCCCATCCACCAGCTCTCTCTCTATCGGATTCGCGTGCGCGCATTTGCTGACGTACGCGTGAATTCGTGAGATCTCGTCCTGAACGACGTCGACTTCAGTTTCAATATTTTGGCGCCGAGTCGGCTTGTCCAGGGCCAGTCTGGATTTGTCAAGCACTGGGACTCCTGCACCACTGGGTATTTCTCGTCCTCTCGACCGTCAATGACGCACACCATCTTCCTCGCGCGTAGCATTCTGTCAACGGCCTCGTCAACGCGGTGATAAACTCCGCCGTCTATGGCGAAACGACAGCAGGACGACATCCGGCGATGGGCCGTGATGGGTGCGCAGGCGCGGCTCCTCCAGATCGCGGAGGAAGCTGCGGCGATCCACAGGGCGTTTCCGGAGCTGCGGCAACGTGGGACTCGCGGTAGGCAGGGGCGGGAATCCGCGTATAGGGAACCGCAGGCGGGGCCTGCGCGGCGCCGGCGGCAGAAGATGAGCGCCGAGGCGCGGAAGCGTATCAGCGACGCTCAAAAGGCACGCTGGGCGAAACAGAAGGCGAACGCGCGGAAGTAGTGGCCTAATACCTCCCCTATGAGCTGCGATCACGAGTGGCTCCGCCGGAGTAACCTCGGCACCACGAATCGTGCTCAGACTCCGAGGATGACGGATTCCAGCCGCGCTCGCCGAGGTGACGCGTGGCGTCCGAGGCCCCGTGACCCAGATAATCATCGGAGCGATCCAGCAAGGAATCGGCGGAGGCCGATCCATCGCCGCTTAACCCGCGTTGCGCTTTGGCACCGCAGTCGACTGGGGAGGTTCGCCGCCGGGCGTAGATGGCCGCCTTCATCACAACGCCCCCGCTTCCCGAAACGAGTAGTACGCGCCGCCGTCGCTCGGGTCGATCACGATCAGCGCGTCGAGCAGTTCCACGCCGAGCAGTTGGCCTGCTTCATGGAGCCGAGACACGAGCGCCCGGTCGTCAGGGCTCGGCGTCGAGTCGCCGGACGGATGGTTATGCGCGAGGATCAGCCCGGCCGCGTTCGACAGAAGCGCAGCCTTGAAGACTTCCCGTGGATGAACAAGTGAAGCGTTCAGCGTGCCCATTGACACCACATGGAAGCCGATCAGCTTCTGTTTCGTGTTCAGGTGCAAAGCAATCACTTTCTCGACGGTGAGATCGGCCAGCACCGCCGCAGCGAGACGGGCCGCGTCTGGTGGGCTGCCGACGTTCCCACTGACTGGCATTGGGAGGCGGAAGGGCTTGTACCGGATGGCGAGTTCCCGGACGCCTTGAACCGTCCCGGTCAATGACTGCACCGCCTGATCCGTCCCGGCCTTCAGGATCTGATCGGCCGCTTTGAAAATCCGCTGTGCCGACCGCTCGGGGATCGGCTCGGCGTTCCGCCGCTCGTTCCAGTGCTGGATGTAGCCCCGGCACTGCTCGGCACCCGGCAGCCCGAGTGCTTCCAGACACACGAGCGCGACGGCTTCGGCTTCGACCTCCCGGAGACTGCGCGGAGTGATGTCCGAATCGCTCAGACCGGCCCCGGCCTCCGATGTGTGCCCGAGCACGACATGCGCGAGTTCATGAAAGCGCGTTTTGTGCGGCAGTTCGGCGAGTGGCGAGACCGCAAGCGTGCGCTGACGTGCGTAGCCTTGGCAATTGCCGTCCGTCGCGGCAAAGGGTTCCTCGGTGACAGCGAGCGTGTCGAGCGCCCGTGTCTGGTTCCATGCTGGTGTCGTCAGCGCTTGCACGTCCTGGCCGTCCGTTTGCAAGAGCACGAACCAGTGCGGACGGTAGATGAACCTGGTACACGCCCCGGTGTGCTGATCGATGTCGGACCCCGGCGAGGCTGCTGGCCGAGGCTGGTCTGCGGTCGGCCTCCGCTTGACCGTGACGGGCTGGCACAGCGTGATCGCCTTCTCGCCCTTGCGGACGGAGCGTCCTTTCTCCTTCCATCCCACGAAGG
>JALZOC010000630.1 GCA_030857365.1 Acidobacteriota bacterium | reverse complement strand
GTCGAGTGGTGAGGAATCCCTACGGCAAGGAGAAAGCGGGGCTCGAGCAGGTGAGAAATATCCCTCAGGACCGCCGGCGGTGCGGCGTCCTGAGATGTACGTCGCCGTCTCTCCTGCGCTGCACCTCCTCGCGGAGCCTGGTGACATCCAATGACCGATCGCCCTCGCGATACATCATCACGACGGGCGAGGTCACGCCTTCATCCGCGATCAGCTTGTATCGAACGTCACCGCGGCGCAAACGCTGTACCGATCGCGGCACGAGCGTCACCCCAACGCCTGCCGCCACGAGCCCTAAAGCGACCTGGAGTTCGTTGACTTCCCGTGCGCTCATTAGGGTCAGGCCGCGCGAACGAAAGTGGCCCAGCACCTGATCGGCGTAGCCCGGCCGCGGCCGCGCCGGGTACAGGATGACATGCTCGGCCGCCAGTGCGCTCAGCGCCACGGACGTCTTCCTCGCAAGTCGATGGCTCGTCGGCAACACTGCGACCAGCAGCTCGTCTGCCACGATTTCGCTGACGATCGCGTCGTCGTTGACCACGAGGCGGCCGAACCCGACGTCGATCCGGCCAGACTTGAGGGCCTCGGCCTGCTCCACGGTGGTCAGGTCGACGAGGCCGACCTCGATATCCGGCTCCCCTTGGCGAAATCGCCGGATCACATCCGGCAGCAGCCCATATAACGTTGACGGGACAAATCCAATGTTCAACCAGCGATGCCCCAGCCGCCCGATTCGTCGGGTCGCGTCCTGCATGTCAGTCAGACGCGCGATCACCTGCCTAGCCTGCTCGTACACGAAGCGTCCTGCTTCCGTGAGGCGGAGATGACGCCCTGTGCGATCGAACAGCTTGACACCCAGTTCCGCCTCGAATTCCTGAATCTGCCGGCTGAGAGGCGGTTGCGAGATGTGAAGTCGCTCCGCCGCCCGTGTGACGTTAAGTTCTTCCGCCACCGCGATGAAATAGTGCAGATGGCGCAGTTCCATCCCATACCTCCAGAGTATCGTGGCATACCTCCCCGGTCTTTGACACGGAACAGACAAGTGTCCACACTACCCGCCCATGACGTTAGCGTCCTCCGCGATTATTCCAGTGCACGGACGTCAACATCAGCGCGCTTTGCCTTCACCTCTCGAATATTCGTGAGAACGACCCTAGTACAGGGTTCACCCCGGAGGAAGCCATGGCCGAGTACTCAGCACGTGAATTACTGCATACCGTCAACACGACCCGCATCGGCGAAGGCAATCCTCGAGTTCGCGTCATCACCGCGCGTATCGTCTCCGACTTGTTCAGAACCATCGAGGAGTTCGACGTGCAGACATCCGAGTTCATGGCTGCCATCAAGTGGCTCGACGCCGTTGGTCACTCGGGGCAATTCGGTCTGGTCGCGCCAGGTCTCGGATTCGACCGACTGCTGGACATTTTGGAGGACGAGCGGGCGCGACGAGCCGGCAACCTGCGTGGTACGCCACGCGCCATCGAAGGGCCGCTGTACGTCCCCGATGCGCCGATGGCCTTCGGCGAAGCGCGGCTCGACGACGGAACAGATGAGGGCGAACTGCTCATTATGGAGGGACGCGTGCTCGATGCGGGGGGCGCCCCGATACCGGGATCCATCGTCGACGTGTGGCACGCCAGTCCAGAGGGTTTTTACTCGCATTTCCATCCGAAGCCCGCGCCATATAACTACCGCAGGCGTATTCAGACGGACGCGGAAGGACGGTATCGCTTCCGCAGCCTCGTGCCTTCGGGCTATGCAGTCCCGCCAGGGAGCCCGACGGCAGTGTTGCTCGACCTTCTGGGACGCCACGGCCGCCGACCAGCGCATATACATTTCATGATTTCGGCGACGGGGCACCCTACGCTGACGACACAGATCAATATTCCCGGCGATCCATATCTAGATGATGATTTCGCATTCGCCACGCGCGATCCGCTCGTTGTCACGCTTGACCGCGTCGAGGATCGGGCCAGTATCGCCGCCGCCGGACTCGACGAGTCTTTCACGCGAATTCGTTTCGATTTTGTCCTGTCACCTGCGACAAAGGGAGAGCTGACAGCGGCGAATGCGCGGGGCTGATGCCTCGGCTCCTTGACAAAACGAGTCATGGACGAGGTGCGCTACTATGGCGTTCTGTCGCCGCGCGCCGTGGCGTTCGGCCGTAGAGGCGTCCCCAGGATCCGAATGGTCGGACGCTCCTCCCGGTGATGCACGGCCGCGGGATCAAGACCGCCAATGCTTCGAGAAACGTCGCGGGCTCGAATTTCAGGTGCGTCGTGCCGTCCGCAAGCGCCGCCGCCAGCCCACGCCGTTGCAGCGGTCGCTCGATCCGTCCCGCGGCGAACACCCGAAACACCGGCGACTACGGCCACGTCGTCACAGGTGAGCCGGTGTCCCGCATGAAAGCGTCGTCCATTGCCTTCATTGAGATCGGTCAGGAGCTCGGCGATCCGGGCTTCAACGCGGCCAGGGTTAAGAACGTCTCGTTCCGCAGCCGCGCGGGAATCCAGCGCTCGGCGACCTGGACGGCGACTTCGACCTTGCTTTGTCGCGGGGCTTCGCCGGCCGCACCGGGACGATCGCCGTCCCGTAATGCCGCGCCCAGTCCGCATACGTTCGCTGACCGTCGGCTCATACCGGCACGGATCAACCACGCCAGTCCGCAGTTGATCGGGCACGACCACCGCCGAGACGCCGCCAAGGTACTCCACAGTGCGCGTGTGACTCTGGATGAAATCGACGCTGCGTTGGGTGAGGGTGACGGAGCGCCTCGAGTCCACAGAG
>JALZOC010000089.1 GCA_030857365.1 Acidobacteriota bacterium | reverse complement strand
CAGGACGTGTGAGCTCGTGAGATCGAAGTTGTCGTTCTGTCCGTACAGGTTTGTCGGCATCGCGGAGATGAAGTCGTCGCCGTACTGCTTGCGGTAGGCCTGGCACAGCTTGATGCCGGCGATCTTCGCGACGGCGTACGCCTCGTTCGTGGGCTCGAGCGTGCCGCTGAGGAGGTGCTCTTCCCGCATCGGCTGCGGGCACTCGCGCGGGTAGATGCAGGAGCTGCCGAGGTACAGAAGCTTCTTCACGCCGTACAGGTGCGCGGCGTGGACCACCGTGGCGTGGATCATCATGTTGTCGTAGATGAACTCTGCCGGCCGGGTGGAGTTGGCCATGATGCCGCCGACCGTGCCGGCGACGAGGTAGACGTAGTCGGGGCGGTTCGCGCGGAACCAGTAGTTCACGGCGGCCTGGTCGCGGAGATCGAGCTGATCGCGCGTGGCGGTCAGGACGGTCGACGAGGGCTCCCGCTCCAGGCGGCGGAGGATAGCGGAGCCGACGAGGCCGTTGTGGCCGGCCACGAAGACGCGGGAGGGCATACTCTTAGGGTAATTCAGTACGGTTCTCGTACGAACGCCGGCACCGCTCAGAGCCGGTCAGCCGCGAAAGGTCCGGCGAGAGGGAGAGAAAGAGGACATTCACCTCGCGTCCACTCGCTTCGTGAACTTCCCCGCGGCGTTGAACCCGGTTTCGATCGAGACGAGAGCGCCGGCGTCGTATGCCATGCGGCGATCCGGCCTGCCGTCACGGTCTTCGTCGAAGGCCGCGGAGCTGAGCGCCCCGCTCCGGTACGTTTCCCATTTGTCCACGACCCCGTCGGCATTCGTGTCCTCTTCCGCCGAGACGAGCCCGGAGCCGTCGTAGTGCTCCCAGCGGTCGATGGTGTTCTCGTCGCTCACGGACGAGATCTCAATCCGCTGGATCCTGCCGTCGGATCCTGAATATGCCCACCCGTCCGGCCTGCCGTCGTCTTTCCGGGAGAAGCCGACCTTCACGAGCTGCGCCGAGGTGTCGTAATACTCCCACCGGTCAAGGCGACCGTCCTCATTGCGATCGATTCGGGTCTCGATCGGCCGCGCACCATCCATCTGCGTCCAGGTATCTATCCGGCCGTTGCGATTCGAGTCGAGGGTGAGCTCCTTCAGCCGGCCGGTGCTGGTGTCGTAGATGGGCCGAATGCCTGCTTCGGCGCGGATCTTTGACGGGTTGGAGCAGCCGCCGGCGAGGGCGAGGAAGACGAGGAGGACGCCGCCGCAGGCCGACATGTGGCGCACTGGACCTCCATCCTACGGACGAGGTAGGCAAAGGTCAAGCGACACGTGCGAATGCGGTCCATCTCTACCGCGGGAGGGGGAGCCCCTGTCGCAGGGCGGCAACCGCCAGCTGCACGCGGCTCGACACGCCCGCTTTGGTGTAAATGCGCGTGAGCTGGTTCTTTACGGTCTGGGGCCGAAGCCCCAGACGCGTCGCAATATCTTCGTTGGAGCAGCCGTCGACCAGCAGCTGGACGACCTGGCGCTCGCGAGGGGTCAGGTACAGCGGTCTCAGCCGCGCGGGGTCGGCGGAGACGGTCTCTCCCTGGGTCTGCTGAGTGATACTCATGCAGGTTATAACGCTCAACGCCGCGAAACCGTACAGGCGACACCCCTGACCGCAGTGGCATCCGATCAGGCTGGATTCTGGACTAATGTAAGCGTCACATGGCGACAGCAGGGCAGGTCTTCATCGGCACGGACGGGGGGGCCACGACGTCGAAGGTGGGGGGCGTCTGGCCGGACGGCTCGGCGGTTTCCACCCGGCTCCTGCAGCGTGCGACAGGCGCCGAACACGGCCCCCACGAGACGGTCACCCGCTGGGTGGACGCCGTGAACGAATACCTCGCGGGCAACGGCCTGTCCTGGGGGCAGGTCGGGGGCGTCGGCCTGGCCATCCCGGGCCCGTACCAGCGATACGGCGTCTTCGATCATTCCCCCAATCTTCCCGCGAGCTTCGTGGGTTTCGACGTCCACACGACGTACATGCAGGCGCTCTCCGAACGCGCCGGACGTGCGATTTCTTTGATCGTCGGCAACGACGGCAACATGGGCGGCGTCGCAGAGGCGCAGCGCGCCAGGGGGGCCACGGCCGGAACAGTGGTCCTGCTGGCCCCCGGGTCGGGCCTGGGGTGTGCGTTCATCGATCGGAGCGGGCTGCCGCTCGAGGGGGACACGATCTCGGGCATGGAAGCCGCCCACATGCCGGCGCCGCTGCACCTGCTGGGCATGGACCCCTATCCCTGCGGCTGCGGCCGGACGTGGGGGTGCGTCGAGGTCTACACGACGCTGGCCGGCCTGCCGTACCTGCTCGCCGAGGCCCTCACCCGCCACCCCGACCACCCGCTCGCGACGTCCGGCGGGGAGCCGAAGGAGCGCTCGATGGCGCTGCGTGGCCTCGCGCAGAAGGAAGATCCGCTGGCGCTCGAGATCTTCGATTTTCAGGCGCGCGCGCTGGGGCTCCATGTGGCCACTCTGGCGATGGCGCTCGATCCGACGTTCGTCGTAATCGGCGGTGGCCTCATGGATCCGGAGTCCACGTCGGCCGCCTTCCGCGCGCGCTATCTCGACGGGGTGCGCCGGGCCGCTGACCGGTATCTCTGGCCGGTGCAACGCACGCGCCTCACGATCGTTCCCGCAGCTCTCGGCGACCTGTCGCAGGCGATGGGCGCCGCGCTCGCGGCGCTCTATCAGTCGCGGCGGTGAGTGCGGCGTCCTGTGACATGAACAGAAGATCAGAAGACCAGGAGATCAAAAAATCTAAAAACCTCCGCAATCCTTGACAGAAGATAAAAAGATCAGGAAATCAGGAATTAGCTCCTGATCCTTTGATCTCATGTTCCCAGGACACTTCAGTCGCGCGTCTTCGCGATTTCGTCGTACAGGTAGGCGGAGGCAATTATGCCGCCGTGGAAATTTCCCAGGTCCAGCCGCTCGTTCGGCGCGTGCGCGTTTTCGTCGGGCAGCCCGACCCCGAAGAGCACCGATGGCAGCCCGAGGATCTCCTGGAAGGTCGCGACGACGGGTATCGATCCTCCTTCGCGATTGAACACCGGCGCCTTGCCGAACCCCTTCTCGATCGCGCGCCCCGCCGCCTGCACGAATGGATTGTCGAACTCCGTCATCCACGGCTTGCCTCCGTGCATCCGCGTCACCTTCACCTGGACGGTCTTCGGCGCGACCTTCTTCACGTAGTCTTCGAACAGCCCCGCAATCCTGTCGGGATCCTGGTTGGGCACGAGCCGCATGCTGACCTTCGCCATCGCGACGGCCGGGATCACCGTCTTCGCGCCCTCGCCGGTGAATCCCCCGAGCAGTCCGTTGACCTCGAACGTCGGGCGCGCCCAGACACGCTCCAGCGTCGAGTAGCCGGTCTCGCCAAAGAGCTTCGGGGCGCCAAGCTCCTTCGCGTATCGCCGCTCGTTGAACGGGAGCCGCTTCCACTGCTCCCGCTCTTCCTCCTTCAACTCGCGCACGTCGTCGTAGAACCCCGGAATCCTGATCCTGCCGCTCCGGTCCTTCATCTGGGACAGGATCTGCGCGAGCACCATGTTTGGATTCGCGACGGCGCCGCCGAACGAGCCCGAGTGCAGGTCGCTCTTCGTTCCCCTGAGGTCGATCTGAAAGTACACGAGGCCGCGCAGTCCGTAGCAGATGGACGGGATGCCGCGGTCGAACATCGGCGAGTCGGAGATCACGACGACGTCGGCCGCCAGGTCGTCCTTGTGCGACTTCACGAAATCGTCCAGGTTCGCGGATCCGACCTCCTCTTCGCCTTCGAGAATGACCCGGATGTTCACGGGGAGCCGGCCGTTCTGTTTCAAGTGCGCTTCAATCGCCTTGAAGTGCATGAAGACCTGCCCCTTGTCGTCGGCCGAGCCGCGCGCGTAGATCTCGCCGTCGCGAACCGTGGCCTCGAAGGGGGGAGACTCCCACAGGTCGAGCGGGTCGACGGGCTGCACGTCGTAATGGCCGTAGAAGAGGATGGTGGGTGCGCCCGCCGCGCCGAGCCAGTCGCCGTACACGACGGGAAATCCCGGCGTGTCGACGAGCCGCACATTCTGCAGCCCGATGCGCTGCATCTCCTCGGCCGTCCACTTCGCACAGGCGCGCACGTCGTCGGCATGCTGCGGGAGCGCGCTGATGCTCGGGATCGCGAGGTACGCCTTGAGCTCGTCGACGTAGCGGTCGCGGTTGGTGTTGATGAAATCGATGACGGAGTTCATGTGAGATCTTTGATCCTTGTTGTAACAGCTTCCAGCTTCCAGCTCCCAGCTTCCCGCTAAAGCTCGGGTCTGAGCTGGTAGCTGGCAGCTGGAAGCCGGTAGCTGCACTCAGTTCGGCTTGGGCACTTCAACGGGGAGCTCCGCGCGGTCGCCCCATTCCTTCCACGATCCGACATAGACCCGGACCCTCGGGTACCCGAGCAGCCGGAGTGCGAGATACGACTGAGCGGCCCGGTAACCGCCGTGGCAATAGGCGATCACCTCCCGATCCGGTGTGACCCCGGCCTCCACATACATCTTCTTCAGCTCGGCGGCCGGCTTGAAATCACCGGCAGGCTCGAGATTGCGCGTCCACTCGATGTGGATAGCCCCGGGCACGGCGCCGCCGCGGCGTGCGCGCACCATGGTACCCAGATACTCCTCGTCGGTCCGGGTATCGAGAATCACGGCGTCGCGGCGGCCGAGTGCGTTGCGCACGTCCTTCCACGTGGCGAGCGTGTGCGCGCTCCGTCCGCCGGTCCATTCCGTCGTCCGCGCCGGTGCGGCGTCTCGTGTCACGGGCAGCCCTTCATGGATCCACGCGTTGAATCCACCGTCGAGCAGCCGTACGGACGGATGCCCGAAGTACTCGAGGAACCAGAACGCGCGCGCCGCGCGGACGCCGGACTGCTCGTCGTATACGACCACCGGCGTGGACGCATCCACGCCGTGTGCGGCAAGGACGTGGGCGATCATCCACATGAAGGCGTTCAGCGGGGCCGCGTCGGTGTCGATGAGGCTCACGCCCCAGAGGTCGACGTGAATGGCACCGGGAACATGCCCTGCGACGTACGCATCCGGGGGCCGCAGATCGAGCACCAGGGGACGTGGCGTGGGCCCGCCTTCAATGGCGGCCGCGAGCGCACGCGGCGTGACGAGCAGCCCCGGATTCGCATACCCCTTCATCCAGGCATCGTACTACGCCGCACGGCCTTGACGCACCCCGTGCCCCGCCGTTGACTTGCCCGCCTCTGCAGTCCAAAGTACACCGGCCGCATCGCCGTGCGGCGGGACAGCCGAATACGAGCGATGAGAAAAAGAGGGCAGCTCGCCTCCGCGGACGTTGGGCGCTTCCGCTACGAGGGGCTCGACCGGACGCTGCACGAACGGGCACGGCTCGGCGTCATGGCCTCGCTGCTGACGTCCGCGGAGGGGCGGCTCTTCGCGGACCTGAAACGCGTGTGCGGCTTGACGGATGGCAATCTGAGCCGGCACCTCGAGGTTCTGCGCAAGGCCGGCATGGTCGAAGTGTGGAAAGGGTTCGACAACCGCCGGCCGCAGACGCTCTGCCGGCTGAGCCCCATGGGGCGTCAGCGATTCCGTGCGTATGTCCGAGAACTGCAGCGGGTCGTCCGCGATGCCACGCCGCCCCGCAGAGCGAGGCATGGGCACCCGACAACGCTCCCCGCGGGGTGGACCAAGGAAGAATGAAGTCGGGATTCGGGACATCGAAAGCGAAAAACTGAAACCTCCCCAATCAGGGATACCACCTCGTCCCCTCGCGCCTTGCCTTTCCCTGCTCCTCGAGATGGATTAGATGCGCCATTACCGTGTCGGCGGCCGCGTGGAGCAGCGGGGCGGAGAGCTTCGCATACACCCGCAGGGTGATTTCTTCCGGAGTGCCGGCGCCCGCCGTCAGCGCGGCCAGGATCTGGCGCTCCCGTTCTTCGCGGTGCCGCAGGTACTCGTCGATGGCCCGCACCGGATCGTCGATGACCGCCCCGTGACCAGGCAGCAGCCGGCGGGGGGCGAGCGAGCGCACCCGCCGCAGCGACGCGAAGTATTCACGCACGTTGCCGCCGCGGCTCGCGGGAATGACGATCGTGCCTCCAAGCCGCACCAGATCGCCGCAGAATACGTCGCGGGATCGCGGATCGAAAAAGCACAGGTGATCGGGTGAGTGCCCCGGCGTGTGGAGCGGCAGCAGCTCCGTATCGCCCGCGCGGATCGGCTGCTCCGCTGCGGCCGGGTACTGCAGCACATTGAGGCGCGGCCACCGCGCAACAAGCGCCGGAACGCCGGACGCGTGGTCCGGATGGGCATGCGTGATCAGCACCGCTTCGAGCGCAGCGGCCCCGAGTGCGCTGGCGATGTCCTCGACGTGGGCGGGCGCTCCGACCCCCGCATCAATCAGCGTCGGCACCGCGCCGGTCAGCAGGAACGTGTTGTTCCCGGTAGGACCGGTCCACGCGGACGCGTTATAGGCGGGGAGCAGCATCATTCGGAAGTCGGGGCTCGGGATTCGTGGCTCGGGGCTCGGGACTCGAGACTCGGGATTCGGGATTCGGAACCCTGAACCCGAACCCGGAACCCGGAACCCGGAACCCCGAACCCCGAACCCGGAACCCGGAACCCGGAACCGTAGTATCAGCTACAATCCCCCGTGCTCCCCGAAGAGTTCACCGCTGACGAGCGAGCGCGGCTTGCACCGTACTTCACGAGCCTCGACGGGCACGTGTTCGCGCTCATCAACCTTCCCGAAACGGTGAAAGGGGCCCTCTTCGCGCGGTACTCGCGCTCTTCCAAATCACTGCGGCGTCTGTTTCTCGACGAGTTCGCCGACAAGGTCACGATCCCACCCGCTGCCGCCGGGGGAACAGCTCTCGCGGGGGACGCTGCGTCGGCACGGGCTGAGAAGCTCTATGCGCGTGTGTTCAACGAGTACGGCGACGACTCCGTCGCGCAGCTCGGCGGCGCTCACATTGCCTGCGAATACGTGTCGAACATTCTGACGAAGGTGCTCGAGTGGGGCCGGCTCATGGCATACCTCGAGCAATCGACGCGGTACGTCCCGTACACCGACCAGCTGCACGGCCGGTGGCGGTACCACGTTCCCCGGGAGCTCGAAGCCGGCGCGCTCCGGGATCGGTACGTGCGCACAATGGACGACGCGTTCGAGCGGTACGCGAAATGGATCCCGGCGATGCAGGCGCATTTCGAACGGCGTTACCCCAGGGCGCCCGGGGACTCGGAGGCCGTGCACCGCGCCGCCGTTCGCGCAAAGGCGCTCGACACGCTGCGCGGCATGCTGCCCGCCGCCTCGCTGTCCAACGTCGGCATCTACGGCACCGGGCAGGCCTTCGAGGCGCTGCTGCTGCGAATGCGGGCGAGTGCGCTGACGGAAGTGCGCGCGTGCGCCGACCAGATCCTGGCCGAGCTCCGAAAGGTGATTCCGGCGTTTCTGACGCGCGTCGACCAGCCGGAACGCGGCGGCCGATGGTCCGGATACCTCGCTGACGCGCGGCAGGCGACGGCCGACATCGCCCTGACGCTGGCGGGAGCAGCCCCGGAGCCGCGTCCGGAAGTCACCCTGACGGACTTCGATCCCGACGGGGAGATGAAGCTCGTCGCCGCGGCGCTCTACCCCGTCTCCGACCTGCCCGACGACCAGCTCCTTTCGATCGCGCGGCGGATGACAGCCGACGAACGTCTGGGTGTCCTGCGGGCGTACACGGGAAATCGGACGAACCGGCGTCACCATCCGGGCCGCGCCTTTGAACGGACAGCCTACCGTTTCGATGTGCTCACCGATTACGGCGCGTTCCGTGATCTGCAGCGCCACAGGCTCCTCACGCTCGAGTGGCAGCCGCTGACCACCCGGCACGGCTTCACGGAGCCCGGCGCCATCGCGGAGGCATCCGCGGGCGACGACTGGAACAGGGTGATGGATGCTTCCGCCGATCTGCACGAGGCGATCGTCGCGGCGGGCCTGAAGCCGGTCGCACCGTACGCCGTGGCCATGGCGTACCGCGTGCGGTTCTACATGGAGATGAATGCCCGCGAGGCCATGCACCTCATCGAGCTGCGGACGGCCCCGCAGGGGCATCCCGCGTACCGGCGAGTCTGCCAGCAGATGCACACGCTCATCGCGGAGCGGGCAGGGCACAAGGCGATAGCCGCCGCCATGCAGTTCGTCGACCACTCGGAAGTGGAGCTGGAG
>JALZOC010000629.1 GCA_030857365.1 Acidobacteriota bacterium | reverse complement strand
GGCCGCCAGCCAGGCTCAGAATCTGCTCGAGACAGAACCCTTCCCACGACGCCCCCAGCTTCGGGTGCGATTGCAGACCCTCGGCATTGGCGATGCCGAGCAGGGCGTGGAGGACACCCGAGTCGCGGATGTAGATCTTGGGCGCCTTGACCTGGCGCTTCGTGAGGTTCTCGAACCAGGGTGTGAGCTGGCGCACCATGTAGGTGCCGCTGAGAATGTCGAGATAGCGGCGGGCGGTCGGTTCCGAGCTTCCCAGCGCGCGCGCCAGTTCCGCCTGATTCAGAATCTGCCCGTGGAAGTGCGCCACCATCGTCCAGAAGCGGCCGAGTGTTGTGGCGGGCACCTGAATACCCAGTTGGGGAATGTCGCGTTCCAGAAAGGTTCGGCGGAAGTCGTCATGCCACTGCCGCGTGGCGACGTCGTCGGTCGCGAGGTAGGCGCGCGGAAACCCGCCGCGCCACCAGAGGCGGGAGAGGTCGTGGGTGTGCAGTTCTCCCAGCGAAAAGCCTGTCACGTCAACGAAGGATACCCGCCCCGCGAGGCTGTCGCTGCCTTCCTTGATGAGCTCCGGCGAGGCGCTGCCGAGGATGAGAAAACGCGCGGGCGCAGACGGGCGGTCGGCAAGCACACGGAGCAGAGGGAAGAGGTCGGGCCGGCGCTGGACCTCGTCGAGGACGACCAGCCCCTCCAGCGGGCGCAAGGCCAAATCTGGATTGCTGAGGCGGGCCAGATCAGTTGGTGACTCCAGATCGAAGAAGTGCACCGCTGCCGTGGACTGCTCGGCCACCATCCGGGCCAGGGTGGTCTTGCCCGCCTGGCGCGGTCCGACCAGCGACACGACGGGATTGTCGCGAAGCCGCTCCTGAATGCTGTGGAGATAGGCGGTCCGCCGGAGGCGCATTACCTTGTAATTCTAAATCAGGCGCTTAGGATTACAAGAAACTATTTCCAGCTCCTCCCCTTCAATCCTGACCGCTCGGCCATCGCGATCACGGCGTACTGGCCGAGACGACGCTTTCGCTCGAGCGCTTCGGCGACGGCGCTGCGCAGGGCATCCAGCGCGAGCTGAGCGTCGGCGGACAAGGTGCTCATGGAGGCCTCCGTCACGAGCTGGTCGGCGATCGTCTGGTTCAGTCGACGGTAGCTCACGAGGGCTGGGCCAGCCTCGCCAATGGTGCCCTCCCCTCCCGCGCCAGGCCGCCGTGGCGTTCGACGTGCTCCTCACGGCGGCCCCTGCGATTCTGTTCGGGCCGCAAGGTCTGCACTGTTCTGCGAAGTGGATGTCGCCAGGGAACGGACGGCCGCGTGGACTGAACTCGGTCCGGACCGGGTTGGCCATCTCACACAAAGGTACGTGCGCCCTCGCTTTTTTCTTGACAGGTTTTCAGAGGCGACGTCCGCACGATCCCGGGCCTGACCACGATCATCACTTAAGTCGCACAAGAGCTCGTGAGGGCCACGATCGGGTTCGCGCGCTGGCGAAATAGAGGATGCACCGTCGATCGAGCAGCCACGGCCCGCGGGCCGTCCGGAAAAAAGACGATGGTATAGGTAGGCATGACGACGCGAATCCCCTTCGCTCACCTGTCCAACACAGACCTCCTGGCCGAAACCGTGCGACTCGCGGCGCGCGAGCGCGACGCCACAGCACAGATGATCGCGGCGCTTGCCGAAATCGATGCGAGGCGTCTCTACCTGGGTGAGGGCTGTGCGTCGCTCTTCGTTTACTGCACGCGTGTGCTGCACCTCTCCGAGCATGCCGCGTACGGCCGGATCGAAGCGGCGCGCGCAGCGCGGCGCTATCCCCTCATCGTCGAGCGGCTCGCCGATGGCGCGGTCACCCTGACGACCGTGACCCTGCTGAGCGCGCACCTGACGCCCGAGAACCGCCGACGTCCTGGCGTCGGCGCGGCACCGGAGCAAGCGCGAGGTGGAGCTGATCGTCGCCCGGCTCGCGCCGCAGCCTGACGTCGCGGCCACCGTCCGCAAGCTGCCCGCCACCAGGGCCGCTGCCACGCTGATCCCCGCGCGTGGCGAGACGTCCGGGCGAAAGAAGGAGGGAAAGGAGGAGCGAATGGAGCCGGCGACACCGTGCGCGGCAGCAGCGGACAGCACGACAAGCCGGTTTCAGGACGCCGATCGCACCGCGCCGTCCCCGGCTCACCGGCCTGTGATCGCGCCGCTGACGCTCGAGCGCTATCGCGTGCAGCTCACGGTCGGGCGCGAGACGCATGACAAGCTGCGCCGCGCGCAGGACCTGTTGCGGCACGCCGTGCCGAGCGGCGATCCGGCCGTCATCTTCGACCGGGCGCTGACGCTGCTCGTTGAACAACTCGAGCGGACGAAGTGCGCCGCCGCCGTGCGACCGCGCGCGTCACAGGAGGTCGGAGCAGGCTCACGCCGCATCCCTGCGGCGGTGCGTCGTGTCGTCTGGAACCGGGATGGGGGGTGCTGCGCGTTTATGGGGTCACGCGGACGCTGCGCCGAGCGCGCGTTCCTCGAGCTCCACCACGTGGTGCCGTTTGCCGTTGGCGGGGCGCCGGATGCTTCGAACATCCAGCTGCGTTGCCGCGCGCACAATCAGTTCGAAGCAGACCTGTTCTTTGGAGCGGATGTCGTAAGGGAACGGACGGCCGCGTGGGGCTGAACTCGGTCCGGGCCGGGCGGGGCGGGGCGGACTTTGCCTCCGGGGTCATGAATCCGAGCGGTGGGACTCATGGTGTCGCTCCCCGCCGGCCAATCAGCCGCGTCCTGCCGGTGAGCAGCTCCTGCATCATCGCCTGCTTGAGGG
>JALZOC010000088.1 GCA_030857365.1 Acidobacteriota bacterium | reverse complement strand
GCGACCGATCTCGTCGAGCAGGTCGAAGTCACCCCAGGTCCTCACAGCAGTCACATAGTAGCCCCACCTGGATGCCACCGCGCCGATCGCCCGCCTTCACCCTCCCGCAGGCGCCTTTACGCCCGGCGCTCCGCGGACGCCGGGACTATTGCCGAGGGGGGGCTCTCCCGACTGCCGCTCCTCACCAAGGGCGTGGTTCAGACGCTCGGCCAGCTCGCCAAACGTGTCGGCGGACTCCCGCAGCTGTTCGTTCTCCTCGAGCAGCTCCTTCTTCTCCTCCTGGAGCTGCTCGACCCTTTCGTGACATTCGCTCAGGTCGTCCGCTGGCTTGTCCACGCGCCTCCTTCGACGATCTGCAGAAAGGGGCAGGACCCCCAACCAATGCTGGCACCTGGCTGAAGCCGATGCGGCGCCCTCCGGCGCGCGGCAGGGCCACCAGGCCGGTCTGTGGCCGCACAGCAACCAGTCTGCCACCGGGTCCGCCGGAAATTGCCCGCATTCCCGCGCCTGGAACCAGGGAGTGCGCTCCCACGCAGACTTTAGGTGTCGCCGATTCTGCGTTCCCGGCGGCGGGGTCGGGTGATCCACACCTGCCGGCAGTACACTGGGGCCGCCATGCGCGCCAGGACACCTGCCGGGATCGCAAACTCACTCCGAGAGTACGGACGTGGCATCGCTGGCGGGTTCCTGTTCAGCCTTCCGCTGCTCCTCACCATGGAACTGTGGGCAGCCGGCGCGGCCGCGTCTCCGGCGCGCCTCCTTGCGGGACTCGTCGCGACCTTCGTCCTGCTGTGCGGCTACAACGCCTACGCCGGTCTGAGGCACGACAGCACGCTGCTCGAGATTGTGATCGATTCTGTCGAGGAACTCGGCCTGGGAATCGTGTTGAGCGCATTGATCCTCGTCCTGCTGGCAGGGGCGTCGGCTGGAATGGACGCACGGGACACGCTCGGGACGATCATCACCCAGGGACTGATGATTGCCATTGGCGTGTCCGTCGGGACGGCGCAGATATCGGTCGACCCGCAGAAACAGGGCAGCCCGCAGGGGCGGCACCTGACCCTCATCAGCGAAATCGTGCTCGCGCTCTGCGGGATGGTTCTGGTGGCGGCCAACGCCGCACCCACTGAAGAGATCGTGCTGCTCGCAGGCCGCATGCGGCCAGGGCATCTCCTGGCGGTCATGGCCCTGTCGCTGGCGCTCGCGGCCATGCTCCTGTACCACAGCAACTTCACGGGGTCTGCTCGATTCGCCGGCAGCCACCATTGGGACGTGCTGCACGGCGCGACGATCACCTACGCCGCCGCGCTCGCGGGATCCGCGGGTCTGCTGTGGTTCTTCAGGCGATTCGACACTGCGGTACCGCAGCTTGCCATCGCGCAGTGCGTGGTGCTCGCGCTGCCCGGCACACTCGGCGCGGCGATCGGAAGGCTGTTGCTCAGATGAAGAGGCCGGAAAAGAACTGGCTCGAGTGGACGGTCTTCGGCGTCAGCGCCGTACTCGTCACGGGTGTGGCCGCCTGGCTGATCTGGCTGCACTTCACCAGCGCACGCGCGCCCGCGTTGCTGGAGATCGCCGCCGCCGAGTCCAGAAGGACGACCGCCGGCTACGATCTCGCGGTCGACGTCGTCAACACGGGCGATGCGACGGCAGAGCGGGTGCGCATCGAAGTGGTGGCACCCGCGCCTGGCGGTCCCGAGCGCCGGGAGGTGGAGATCGAGTTCGTGCCGTACCGTTCAACGCGCCGGGTCTGGGTGACACTGGCGGCGACGGCTTCGCCCGCGCAGGCGGCGGCCCGGGTGCTCAGCTACCAGGAACCCTGACTTTCGCTCGCACCAGGTGTGTCTGGACTGCGGCCGGCCTAATGCGCGCCGCCGAGCAGGACGGCGTTGATGAACAGCAGTTGCGACGCTTCCGCGTAGGCCCGGTAATTCGGATCCTCGGCAAACGCAATCACGTGGCCGCGGCCGGTGGGCTGGTGCATGAGGTACGAACGCTGGGCGAGCAGGGGCAGCGCCTCCTTCCAGACGTGGCCGCCGGCGACGAGCCGATCGACCGGTGCATACACGCCGACGTTCGTGCCCGCGTCGAGCTTGAGCGGCGCGAAGACGCGAGTGCCTTCGGCAATGACCTGCAGGTCGCCGTCCACCCCGGCGGTGAGCCAGTGGTATGGATAAAGGGTGACGCGCAGCATGGCGCCCGGCAGGTTCTCGGGCGGCTCCCGCTCCGGCTGGATCGCCTTGTCGAAGTCGAAGGGTTTCGAGGTGTCTGGCTTCTGACCGCCAGCGGCTGCTGCCGCGGCTCCGGTCGTGCTCTCAGGGGTGTCCTTCACCGGCGCACCGTCCCGGTGCAGGGTGTCGGTGGCGAGCAGGTCCACGCGATCGCGCGCGGCCCACCGGGAGGCTTCGGCCAGCGTGATCAACGTCCCGCCGTTCCGGATCCAGTCCTTCAGCCGCCGAAGTGCATCATCCCCGAAGCTGTAGGTGCCCGACGGCAGCACGAGCACGTCGTAGTCCTTCATGTCGTAGTTCTGAAGCGTCGACGTGCGCATGGCCGTGACACGCTGCCCGAACCGCTGCTCGAGGACGAAGCGCGCCCAGCCCGCCGACAGGCTCTGCACGGGCGCATCCCACGCAAGCAGGACTCTCGGCACCCGGAGCGACGCCGTTCGTCCGCTGCCAAGCGAGATGCCCTGCTCGGTCCACGTCTCGCCGATCGGGACGAGCTCGGCGCCGTGTTTCCGGGCAATCTCCTGCAGCCTCGGGCCGGCATCCGGGGCGTTCCCCGCGAGTCGGACGAACGCGGTCCCGATGGCATACTGCCGGCCCGAGTGCGTGAACCCGTCCTCGGTCGTGATCATCCGGATCCCCTGCCGCAGGGCCTCCGTCGCGGCCGCGGCGGCGCCGGTCCCCCAGGGCATCAGGAAGCCGAGGGTTCCCTGCGGCGGAGCTGCGGGAGCACCCGATGCGCCCGGACTGGGCCCCGGCTCGCCGGGTCGCAGCGTGCTCCTCTTGACCTTCGCGACGTTCTCGCTCGCCAGGACGTCGACGTCGAACATCAGCGGGAGGCTCCAGGCCGTCACGTCATAAATCTGATCGTTCAGGCGCGCCTTGCGGCGGCGGTCCTGCTCCTTGATGAAGGCGTCGTCCATCTTCACGTCGGGATCGAGCAGGTTTCGCGCAAGCCGTCCGGCCGGCTGCTCGAGCGGGACGATGAAGGTGCCGCGCGGCAGCGTCTGCGACGCGGCCTGGAAGGGCTCCTCCGCCTGGTGCACCTGGATTCCCTGCGCGACGAGCAGCCGCGCCAGCCGCGCCGCGCGCGGCGCATCCTTTCCCGGAGGAATCAGGTACTCGCGTGTCCCCTTCTGCCCCAGCGCGATCGCGCTCCGCCGGTACTCGAGGAAGTCGCCGAGCAGCTGCCGCCGGTTCTTCGCGGCCGTGACCGCGGTCGTGATCGCCGCGGTGAAATGCTGGGTGACGCCCTGCTTGTACGTCAGCACAGACCCATCGTCGCGGCTGAACACGAGGCCGCGCGCCGATGCCTGCTCGTACGTCATTCCGATGGCGCCATGAAAGATGGGCCAGGATTCCCCATAGCCCGGATAGAAGGAGTCGTACACTTCCCGGATGAAGTAGGGAAACCCCCGCCGGTCGAACTCGCGGGCATTCGCGCGCCCGAACAGCTCGAAGCCCCTCTTCTGTGCAGCGGTGATGTACGGGTTCACCGGATCGGCGGGTGGCGCGAAGTAGTACGTCGAGTTGCCCCCCATCTCGTGCAGGTCGACGACCACCTGGGGATACCAGTCGAGCATCACCCGCGCGCGGCCCTGCGTCTCGCGCTGCGAGAGCGCGAAGTAGTCGCGGTTCATGTCGAACAGGTAATGATTGACCCGCCCTCCCGGCCAGGGTTCGTCGTGTTCGGCGGAGAGAGGATTCGGGTCCGGCTCCGCGGCACGCCCGAGGAGGTTCTGGGTCACGAAGCGCTGCCGCCCGTCGGGGTTCTGCATCGGGTCGATGATGACGAGGGCATCTTTCAGCGTCAGGTCGACGTCGGCGCTCCCCCGAGCAGCGAGCAGGTGATAGGCCTCGGCCAGCGCGGCATCGGACGAAGAGATCTCGTTCCCGTGCACACCGTGGAGGAGCCAGACGACGACGGGCAGCTCGTCGAGCAGCCGGTCTGCGCCGGCGCCCCCCGCCGCCAGCGCGTGTATGCCCTTTTTCACGTCGTCCAGCCTGCCGATCCGCTCGCGAGCGCCCACCATCAGGTAGTGCAGGGGACGACCCTCCCAGCTCGTGGCGTACTGGACCAGTCGGGTACGGTCGGGTGCGGCCGCCGCGAGCGCCTCGAGATAGCGGGCCACCTCCGCGGGCGTTGAGATCGCCTCGCCGGGTTCGTGGCCGAGCACCGTTTTCAGGGTCGGTATCGCCGGGTCGTACGCCGTGCCGGGCCAGAGCCCCTGGGCCGACGGGGACACCGTCCACACACACACGAAAGCGGCGGCGACAAATCTCATGGACCTCCCCGGATGCTGCCGCAACAGCCTACCTCAAGCGGACACGCGGGTTGCGACGTCGAGAGGGGGTAGATATACGCGTTTGCAAAGCTGTGCGTAACCCACCGTGAACGGGCTCGCGTCCCGCACCTACGGCTTGATCCGCGCGTACTTGAATTCGGTCGAGACCGGCTTGCCGTCGCGCTGCCGCGCAACGCTGATGTGCAGGGTGTCGGGATCTGAAGTGGTGAACGTGATGCGCGTCGGGCTGGGTCCGGCGCCTCCTTCGAACACGGCCGTCCGGCCCTCGAGCCGGACGAGGGTGTGGTCCATCGACTGATCTTTGGCCTCCTGGCTGACGAGCCCGGCGCCGGGCGCGAAGTGCTTGATGCGGAGCACGACGCCCTCGCCCTCCTGCTCGATGGCCAGCAGCTCGTAGAGCGTCGCCCGATTCCCCTGGATGCTGCGGTACATGGCGATGATCGACCCGGCCAACGGCGCGCTCCAGTGCTGCTCGACCGTCCGCTCCCCCAGCCTGCCGGTCCACGCGCCGGTGACCCATGCGAGTTGACCCACCGTCGCCCGGGCTGGAGCAGCCGCGCCCGCGGCCGGCCCCTGCGCGTGCATGGCGGCTGACGCACTCCCCAGCACGACCCCGACCACCACCGCGTGCCACATGCTCCTGATGCTCACGTGAGGTTCTCCCTTTGCTTCGCGTCCACGCGCCGCCGTACGCCCCGGCCACTATACCAATGACATGCGGTCGCCGCCGCCCTCAGGGCGTCCTTACCCATCACAGGAGTGGTAAGCTCCTGCCGCACGCGTTCGTTCGGCTTCGATACCCGCACATGGAGGTCCGATGAATAGGACTGTGGCGCTTCTCGCGGTTGCCCTTTCGGCGTCGGGGGGATGCGCGCGGCACGTGGCCACGACGTTCAAGGATCTGCAAACGAGCGTGCGCGCGGGCACCACGATCGCGGTGAAGGAACGGAACGGGAAGGTGGCAAAAGGAAGGCTCGAGAGTGTCACGGGCAGTTCACTGCGGCTTCGCCGCCGGGACGCCGCCGCCCTCGACTTCGCCGAGATGGACGTGGCGCGCATCACCGTCACGGATCCGCTCTGGAACGGTCTGCTCATTGGCGCGGCAGCCGGGGGTGGCTCGTTTGCCGTGCTCGGCGAGGAGAGCTGCACCTCTCCCCAGGCGGTCCCGGGTTGCCAGCGGCTCTCCCGGGGTGCCGGGATCGCGACGATGGCCGCCATCGGGGCCGGGATTGGCGTGGGGTTCGATGCGCTGCGTCGCCGACGCGTCTTCTCGGACCCGTCGCGCACCGTGCGAGGGTGTCGATCCGCCCCGAGTTCGGCCGGCGCCGAACGGGTATCGTGCTCACGTCCCGCTTCTGACGTTCGCCCGCGCCCCGGGTGGCTCGGCCTTGTCGATGGGATCGCCCCCGGAGATCCTGTTACGATGACGGCAGGAGGCGGCAATGGCGACCGACGATCACATTGGGAAGCGCGAGCACGAGGACGATTACTTCCGGAAGCAGGACCGGGAGCTGATCGAAAAAATGCGGAAGGCCGCGGCGGCCGAGGACGCGCGCCGGGCGCTCGGGGCGAAAAGTGCGATTCAGGACCCTGACCTCCTCGCCGAGATCGCCCGCCTGGGCTTCACCGCCGACACGGTGAGCCTCCTGCCGCTCGTGCCGATTCTGGAGGTCGCCTGGGCGGAAGGGGGCGTGAGCCCAGCCGAACGAGGGCTGATTCTCGAGGTCGCGCGCAGCCGCGGCGTGGGCGAGGGCAGCGCGGCCGATCGGCAGCTTGCCGAGTGGCTCGCCCACCGCCCGCCCGCGGACGTCTTCTCCCGCGCGCGGCGGCTGATTGCCGCGATGCTGTCGGCGGGACCCGGCACCACGCCCGACCTCTCTGCCGACGATCTCGTCAAATACTGCGAGAGCATTGCCGCGGCGTCGGGCGGCATCCTGGGCCTCGGGAAGGTGTCCTCCGGCGAGCGCGCCGTGATCGAGCAGATCCAGCAGGCGCTCAAGAACCGCTGACCGCTGGTGCCGGGCTACGGTGTGAGATCCAGCAGTGTGATGTCCTTGTACCACGCCTCGCTCGGCGGCCCGGAGTGAATCTGCACGCAGATGAGCCCCCTGGAGTCCACGGTAGGATCTTCTTCCGTGTAGTCCACCGTCCGGACCCCGTTCAGCACGAGCTGCACGCGCTTTCCCTCGGCACGAATCACGTAGTCGTTCCAGTCCGCCTCCTTGACGAGTCCTTTGAGCGTGGCAGCGTCGGGCGCCGCGAGGATCTTCTTCCGCCGTGACTCGTCGTACAGCGCGCCCCAATACCCCGGGCCCATGTCGGCCTGGTACCCGATCACTTCGTGATGGTCCGGGATGCGCCTGGTGCGGAACTGGATGCCGGCGTTGGCGCCCTCGCCGAGAAGCCTGACCTTCAGCCGCAGCTCGACATCTCCGTAACTCCGGGCCGTACAAAGAAACTCGTTGCGGGCGATCTTGTTCTGGAGCGAGCCCCCGACAATGGCCCCGGCCTCGACGCGGAACATCTTGAGATCCCCTTCCCATCCGTCCAGCGTCCGGCCGTCGAAGATCGGAACCGGTCCCCGGGAGCCCGGCGTCTGCGCCACGGGCACACCTGCCAGCACAGTTATCGCGAGAGCCATTCCGACGATCAGTATTCGCATCTCGTCACCCTCTGCCGCAATGTCACGACCCTGGCTGCGCTCTGCCGGCAGCAATCCACGCATCGACGCGCTCCTCCAGGATGTCGAGCGGGACCGGGCCGCTCTCTAGGACGAGGTCGTGGAACTGGCGGACGTCGTACTTCGCCCCGAGCTGCTTCTGCGCGCGGTCGCGGAGCTCGCTGATCTTGAGCCGGCCGACCATGTAGGCCGTCGCCTGCCCCGGAAAGACGACGTAGCGTTCGATCGCCTTGACGATTCCCCCCGGCGCGTCAGCGGAATTGTCCTCCACGTACTTGATGGCCTGCTCGCGCGTCCAGCGCTTGTGATGGAGACCCGTGTCGACGACCAGCCGGATCGCGCGGTGGAGCTCGAGCTGCAGCCTGCCGAAGTCGCGATACGGATCCGTGTAGAGCCCCATGTCGCTGGCGAGCTTCTCCGAGTAGAGACCCCATCCCTCCAGGTACGCGGTGAACCCGCCGAACCGCCGGAATGCCGGCATGTCCTTGAGCTCCGTCTGGATGGCGCGCTGAAGGTGATGGCCGGGGAGTCCCTCGTGGTAGAAGAGCGCGTCCGCCTCGAAGAGCGGCATGTCGGCCATGTCGAACAGGTTCACGTAATACGTTCCCGGCCGTGAGCCGTCGGGGGCCGGGCTCTGGTAGAACGCCTTGCCCGCGGATTTCTCCCGGAACGGTTCGACCGGCTTCACGACCAGCGGCGCCTGCGGCGTCACGCCGAACCACTGCGGGAGCTTCGCGGTGACCGCCTGTTTGGCCTTCTCGGTCTCGGCGAGATATCGATCGCGTCCCGCCTGATCGTTCGAGGCGTAGAACTGCGGGTCCGTGCGCATGAACCGGAAGAAGTCCTGCAGGGTGCCCTTGAAGGCGACCTGCTGCATGATGGCCTGCACTTCGCCGTGGATGCGTGCCACGTTGTCGAGCCCGAGCTGGTGGATCTGGTCCGCGCTCAAATCCGTCGTGGTGTAGTTCGCGAGGCGCTCCGCGTAGAAGCTCGCCCCCTCCCTGAAGCGCCAGACCCCGTCATCGGTGCCCGCGGTC
>JALZOC010000087.1 GCA_030857365.1 Acidobacteriota bacterium | reverse complement strand
CACCCCTGGTGATCGCGGAACAGTCCGGCACCCTCGAATCGCTGTACCCAGGGCGCATCGATCTCGGGATCGGGCGTGCGCCGGGAACCGATCAGACGACCGCCCGCGCGTTGCGCCGCGAGGCTTCCGGACCGGAAGAGCGCTTCGTGAGCGACCTTCAGGAGCTGCAGGCGTATCTCGACCCCGTGAAGCCCGGGCAGGCCGTGCGCGCGATTCCGGGCGCCGGCTTGAAAGTACCTATCTGGCTGCTCGGATCGAGTCTCTTCAGCGCGCAGCTTTCGGCGGCGCTCGGCCTTCCGTTCGCTTTCGCGTCACACTTTGCGCCCGACTACCTGCTGCAGGCGCTGGAGGTCTACCGGCGTCAGTTCAGGCCATCGGATCGGCTCGCCAAACCGCACGCGATGGTCGGAGCGAGTGTCGTCGCCGCCGAAACCGACGCCGACGCGTCGCGGCTGGCCACCTCCCTCCAGCAGCAATGGGTCAGCCTCAGGCGCGGGACGCCCGGCCCGCTCCAGCCCCCGGTGGACACCATGGACGGGCGATGGACGCCATTCGAGCAGGCCGGTGTTGAGCACGCGATGGCGTACGCGGCCATCGGGTCGCCGCAGACGGTCGAGGCGAGGTTGAAGGCGCTCATCGAGATGACCTCCGCGGACGAGCTGATCCTCACCGCGCAGGTGTTCGGTCACAAGGCGCGGCTGCGCACGTTTGAAATCGTGGCCGAGGTGCGCGACCGGTTGACGGCCGCGTAGAGGGCGTTGGAAGGAAAGGGGCGCGCGAAGGCGCCCCCGGCGGGTGTCAGTCGAGCGGCTTGATCCGGATGTTGCGGTAGAGCACCGTGCTGTTCGGATCGTGCGCCTGCAGCGCGATCGTACCGCCACCGGGGCCCATCGAGCGGCCCACGCCTTCGCGGCCGCCCTTCCAGTCGTCCGGCTGCGTCCAGTCGACGGTCTGCTTGTCGTTCACCTTCACGGTGATGTTGTTCCCCTTGACGATGATGTGCTGCGTGAACCACTCGTCGTCTTTCGCGGGAGCTTCGCTGACGTCCTGCACGTGATAAAGGCTGCCGGTCTTCACCGGGTCTTTCGCGTAGGAATTGTTTACCTGGATCTCGAATCCCTTTCTGGGAAATCCGGACTCCTGGTACTCCGTCAGCACGTAGATCCCGCCGTTCGAGTTCGAGCGTGTCATCACGTCGACCTTGAGCTCGAAATTGCGGAACGTGTGGTTGCGGAACTCTCCGTCGTAGTACACGTGCCCGGCGGTGCCGTTCGCCACGATGGCGCCGTCCTTCACCGTCCACGATGCGGGATTGACCACTTTCCAGCCAGTCAGATCCTTTCCGTTGAAGAGGCTCGTCCAGCCAGGCTCGATCGGAGGAGCCGCCTGGAAGCCGAGGGCAAACAGGAGGGGGGCGACACGCAAAAGGGTGCTCATATCCGCCGGAGTGTAGCAGACCTTCCCTCCGCCGGTATATTGGACAGCCAGGCTGCCAATCCCGGTCCGCGTGCGGCGGCCACACGGCAACGAGCGGGCGCGGCGCCTCGCCGGAACTCCTTTTCCATACGTGGTTTAGCGAAGGACTGATACCCTCGTTGAAGTGACACGCGAAAGGCGCGCGCCTGCTCGGCCGTGGGCCCTCCTTTTGCGTGCGACACCCCTGATGCGATTACGATTGCCGCGATTCGAGTTCATCCATAAGGCCCTGGCGGGGCGGCCGCGCACCTTGATGGCGCTCGTGGGCGTACTCGCCGCCGTCGTCTTCCTCCTGGCGGGCTGGGGGGCGTGGTTCAGTTACGATCTCACCGCCGGGCTCCCCGATCGCACGGCGCTGCGGGCCATCGGCGACATGGCCCAGTCCACGACCATCCTCGACGCGGCCGACAAACCTGTCTTCACCATCTTCAAGGAACAGCGGATCGACGTGCCGCTCGAACGGGTGTCACCGAACCTGATCAAGGCGGTGGTATCGGTCGAGGATCAGCGGTTCTACGATCACGGCGGCGTGGATGCGATTCGCGTGATGGCGGCGGCGGTCAAGAACTTCGAGACGGGGCGCCGCGCGGAAGGCGGCAGCACCATCACGCAGCAGCTGGCGCGGCAGAACTTCCTGAGCCGGGACAAGACGTACCGCCGAAAGCTGAAGGAGGTCATTCTCGCGGCCTACATCGAGAAGATGTACAGCAAGGACGAAATCCTCGAGTTGTACCTGAACAAGGTGTATCTCGGCGACGGCCTGTACGGCGTGGAAGCGGCGGCCCGCGGGTATCTCGGCAAATCCGCGAGTGACTTGACCGTTGACGAAGCTGCCCTCATTGCCGGCCTGATTCAGTCGCCTTCGAGCTATGCACCCACGGTGAACCTCGACCGCGCGGTCGCGCGCCGCAACGTGGTCCTGCAGACCATGGTCTCCTCGGGGGCCATAGACAAGGATGCCGCGGAGCGTGCGAAGGGGTCGCGCGTGCGGTTGAAGAACGCGCTCGAAATCAAGGAGACCTTCGGCCTCTACTTCAAGGAGCACGTGCGCCGGGAGCTGGTGGAGCGATTCGGGTGGCAGCGTGTGTACCGCGGGGGGCTCCGCGTCTTCACGACGCTCGATGCGGACCTCCAGCAGGAGGCGGAAAAGCTCGTTGAAAAAGCGCTGGCCGAGATAGAGCGGCGGCCGCGGTATCCGCACGTGCCCCGAGCCAGGCAGCCACCCGCGAAGGAAGGTGAGCTGGCGAACTATCTGCAGGGCGCCCTCGTCGCAATGGACCCGTCCACGGGACACGTGCGCGCCATGGTGGGCGGCCGCGACTTCGGCGAGAGCCGCTTCAATCGTGCCGTGCAGGCAAAGCGCCAGGCCGGATCCGCCTTCAAGCCCTTCGTGTACGCCGCGGCCCTCGAGGCGGGATATTCCCCCGCTTCCCTGATCACGAATCTCGATCAGCCGATCGAGACGCCCCAGGGTGGCTGGATTCCGGAGGACGAGCACTCGACCGCCAGCTCGATGACGATGCGCGCGGCGCTCAAGACGTCCAGCAACCGAGCGGCCGTCCAGATGCTGCATACCGTCGGCATCCCGAAGGCGGTGTCGTATGCCGAGAAGCTCAACGTGGGAACGCCCCCGAGCGTGCCCTCCCTGGCGCTTGGCGCGAGCGAAGTGACACTCGTCTCCCTCACCGCTGCCTACGGCGCATTCGCGAACAAAGGGGTGGTTCGCCAGCCGCTGCTCATCCGCAAGGTGGAAGACGCGGACGGCGAGGTCCTTTATACGGCCGAAGGAAAATCGCACCCGGCGGTCAGCGAAACCACGGCGTTCCTGATGTCGAGCATGCTGGCCGACGTGGTCAACGCCGGGACGGCCTATCGCGCCCGGCAGGCCGGATTCACGTTGCCGGCCGCGGGGAAGACGGGGACGACCAATGACTACGTGGACGCCTGGTTCATCGGGTACACCCCGCATCTTGTGACGGGTGTGTGGGTCGGGTTCGATCAACCGGCGACGATCACCTCGAACGGCTACGCCGGCGATCTCGCCGTGCCCCTGTGGGCGAACTTCATGAAGGTCGCGACCAAGGGCAACAAGGCGGACTGGTTCGATCGGCCGCCGGGCATCCTGGGGGCGAACGTCTGCCGCGTCTCCGGGAAGCTGCCCAACGACGGCTGCAACAGCGTGGAAGTCGTCAGTCGCAGCGGCGACACCGAGTCGCGCTCGATGATCTACACCGAGTATTTCGTCAAGGGGACGCAGCCGACCACCGTGTGCACGCTGCACCCCTCTCCTTCGCTGATGGACCGGCTTGCCGGGCTGTTCGGCGGTGGACCTCCCGAGGTTCCCGCCGCGCCGGAGCGGGCCAGCATTCCCGTCGAGCGCGGCACCAGCGGCGTCACGGATCGTCGTCCCCCGCCCGCCGGGAGTGCCGGGCCGGACGAAATCCGAGGGGGCACCACGGCGGAAGAGCCGGTCAAGAAGCGCGGCTTCTGGGCGAAGGTCTTTGGCAAGGACGACAAGAACAATGAGGACAGGAAGAAGGAGGACAAGAAGAAGCCCGAGCGATAGTTTCAGGTGGGCATTTCCGGCTCAGCGGCACGTGATAGGATTCGACGAAGTCCCCATGCCGTTCACAGAGATCGAGGGGCATGCGCCCCTGTTTCAGCTGCTGGCGCGCGCCGTCGCCCGGGAATCGCTGCCGCCGAGCCTCATCTTCGCGGGTCCCGACGGCGTGGGGAAGAAGATGGCGGCCGTGGCGCTCGCGCAGTTGCTGAACTGCCTGGCTCCCGCGCCGGGGGACGCGTGTGGCGCGTGTGCGTCGTGCCGCCGGATCGCCCGCCGCGTGCACGCCGACCTGCTGGTGATCGAGCCGGGCGACACGGGATCGATCAAGGTGGAGCAGGTGCGCGACGCCGTCGAGCGCACCGCGTATCGGCCGTTCGAGGGACGCCGGCGGATGGTCATCATCGACACGGCCGACGCCTTGATGATTCCGGCGCAGGATGCGCTGCTGAAGACGCTGGAGGAGCCGCCGCCCGCGTCGGTGTTCGTGCTCGTGACGTCGCGGCCCGACGTCCTGCTGCCCACCGTGCGATCGCGCTGCCAGCGGCTCCGGTTCGGGCGGCTGGCGCCGGCCGCGGTCGCGGCGGTGCTCATGGCGCGGCACGAGTACAGCGAAGCCGATGCGTACGCCGCCGCGTCGGTGTCGGATGGCAGCGTGGGCGCGGCGCTCGAAGGGGGAACCGAGGGGCGGGTCGACGCACGGGGTGCGGCAGCAGGGCTGCTCGACAGCGTCGCCACCTCGAACGATCCGCGGCGGAGGCTCGAAGGCGCCAGGGCGCTGACTGGAGCCGCGCGCGGAGGCAGCGACCGGGAAGAACTGGCGCGGCGGCTGCACGCGCTTTCGTCGATCCTGCGTGACCTCGGGGTTCTGCATTCCCGCGCGGATGAGCGAAGTCTTGCCAACGCCGACCTCCGGCCGCTTCTCGAGCGGCTCCAGCGGTCGTTCGACGGTGAGCGCGCCCTTCGCGCGTTTTCAGCGGTCGACCGGGCGCTTTCGGCGCTCGAGCGCAACGCGAGCCCGAAGATCGTCGCCGACTGGCTCGCGTTCCAGATCTAGCGTCCGCGGCACGCCGGCACCTCCGCCCGGGCGGGGGATTCGCCGGGGAGCCGCCGACCCGGGTCGCCGCCATAAAGGCCGACATGAGCTCCGGGCCGCCACGCCCGTTCGTCAGCGTCAAGTTCTCGCCGGTCGGCCGGACCTACTCGTTTCTGCTTCCCGAGCTGGCGTTCGATGACCGCGGAGAGCCGCTGCCGCCCGGCAGTCTCCGTCCGGGCCCGCTTGCGGCGGGGGACACGGTCATCGTCAACACGGCGGAAGGCGCGGCCCTCGGCACGGTGACCCGTTCGGTGCCGGCGCTCGCGGCCCGCAGAACGCCTCCCCCGGATTCCGAATCCCACGTCGTGCGGCGGGCGACGCGCGACGACGTCGTCACGCGCCTCAAACAGCAGCACCGGGAACAGGAAGCCCAGCGCATCTGCCTGATGAAGATTCGCGAGCGCGGCCTCGCGATGAAGCTGGCGCGCGTCGAACAGCTGTTCGACGGAACACGGCTCATCTTCTACTACACGTCCGAAGGACGGGTGGATTTCCGCGAGCTCGTGCGGGACCTGGCCGCGCACTTCCGCATCAGGATCGAGATGCGGCAGATTGGCGTCCGCGACGAGGCGAAGATGCTCGGCGGCTATGGATCGTGCGGACGCCCGCTCTGCTGCACCACCTTCCTCAACACGTTCGAGCCCGTGTCGATCAAGATGGCCAAGCAGCAGAACCTCAGCCTCAACCCGTCGAAGCTCTCGGGGATGTGCGGCCGCCTGAAGTGCTGCCTGCGATACGAGATTCCGAACGGCAAGGGCGTGAAGCACGGCGGCTGCGCGGATGAAGGAGGCTGCGGGTCGTGCGGCAATCCCACCGGACCTGGCGGCGAGAGCTCAGGCTGCGGGTCCTGCACGTCCGGTAACTGCGGGTCCTGTGGGTGAGCGGTCGTCCCAGGATTGGCGTGACCGTCGGCGATCCAGCAGGCATTGGCCCTGAGATCGCCAGGAAAGCGGCGGCCGATTCGAACCTCGCCGAGATGTGCGACATCATCCTGTACGGGCCGTACGAGGATGACGAGCTTGCGCGATTTCCTCAGGGGCAGGTGTCGGCCGAAGCCGGCCGCGCGGCGTACGACGCCATCGTCCGCGCCGTGAACGATGCGAAGGCGGGCCGGATCGATGCCCTGGCGACCGCCCCCATCAACAAGCAAGCTTTTGCCGCCGCGGGGCTGCCGTGGCGCGGGCATACCGAGCTGCTGGCGCATCTCACTGGCGCGCCGCGGGCCGCGATGATGTTTTACGCGGAAGCGCTTCGGGTGATCCTCGCGACCGTGCACATCCCCCTGGCCGACGTCCCGGGGGCGCTCACGCGGCCGCTCCTCGAGGCGATCATCGGGCTGGCAGACCGCGAACTGCCGCGCGTCGGCATTGTCTCGCCGCGCCTCGCGCTCGCCGGGCTCAACCCGCACGCCGGGGAGCATGGCCTGATGGGCGGCGAAGAGGAGGCGGTGCTCGCGCCGGCCGTGGCCGCGTGCCGCGCGCGCGGCATCGACATCCAGGGGCCGCTGCCGGCCGACACCGTGTTCGTGCGCGCCGTTGGCGGCGAATTCGACGCCGTCGTGGCGTGCTATCACGATCAGGGGCTCATTCCCGTCAAGCTCGTGGCGTTCGGCAAGGCGGTCAACGTCACGCTGGGGCTGCCGATCATCCGGACGTCGGTCGACCATGGAACGGCGTTCGACATCGCCGGGAAGGGGGTGGCCGATCCCTCGAGTCTGATCGAGGCGATCCGGCTGGCCGCGCGGCTGTCGGTGAGGGAGTGATGGCGATCACGCCACGTCCTCTCGATCGATGAGGCAGCGGTTGATCGTCGCCGACAATGAATTCACCGCCCAGTTGCTCTTGCCGCTGTACTACCGCAGAATTCTCCTGCTCGCCGACACGCCGGAAGCATCGCGGCGGCTCGGGGCGCACCTCTCGGCCGAGCGGCTCCGATCGTTGCTGGTGGTCACCCGGTCGGCAGACAGCCCTGTCGATCTGGCGCCGTTCAGGAAGCGGCGCACGGAGCTGCGCGGGCGCATGACGATTCAATTCTGGGAGCGGTGAGCACGTGAAAAGCGAACGCGAGCAGGCGCAGAAGAGCATCGCGGAGAACCGGAAGGCGTTCCACGACTACCACATCATCGAGACGTTCGAGGCCGGAGTGGCGCTCCTCGGCACCGAGGTCAAGGCGATCCGCGAGGGGAACGTCAACCTCCGCGACAGCTACGCCAGCGTCGAGGATGGCGAAGTGTGGATCCTGAACGTGCACATCAATCCCTACAGCCATCGGGGGTATGCCGATCACGAGCCCACGCGGAAGCGCAAGCTGCTGCTGAAGCGCCAGGAGATCCGGAAGCTGATCGGCCGGACGGTGGAGCGCGGGATGACGCTCGTGCCCACGCGCATGTATTTCAAGAACGGCCACGTCAAGGTGGCGATCGGGCTGGCCAAAGGCAAGCAGGCGCACGACAAGCGCGAGACGGTCAAGAAGCGCGAGGCGGAGCGCGAGACGCGCGCGGCCGTGAAGGAACGCATACGGTAGCGCCATGGTAGATTTGACCGCGGCCATCGCTTGTCTGTGCAGGCAGGCAGCTGAGAACTGAGAGCTGGAAGCTGGGAGCTGGGTATTCATGAAGGCAAATCGCACCACCCTCACCATCGTCGTCGTCCTCCTCCTCCTCGTGGCGGGCTGGTGGATGTTCGGCCGGGACGGCGTCGCGCAGTCGGTCGACCTCATCGCGCAGTTCGAGTCGGCGAAGAAGCAGCCGAACGCCGAGCTGTTCGCCGTGACCGAGGCCAGCCTCAAGGGGGAGACCAAGCGCGCCATTGCCATCGAGCCGACGACGGGGACGCGGCTCACGTACGCCCTGACCGTGCCCGACGACGGGTGGTTGTGGGTGTGGTTGGGGCTGAAGCCGGAGGCGTGGGAAAAGCCGGGAGACGGGGTCAAGTTCCATGTCGGTGTGTCGGACGGCCGGGCCTACGAGCAGCTGTTCACGCAGCACGTCGACCCGTTCAACAATCCGTCGGACCGGCGGTGGACGCCCGTCAAGATCGACCTGTCGGCGTATGCGGGGGAGCAGGTGTCTCTCATCTTCAACACGAACAGCAGCGAGCCCGGCAAGGGGGACAACCAGGAC
>JALZOC010000628.1 GCA_030857365.1 Acidobacteriota bacterium | reverse complement strand
TCCGCCGGGAGAAGGCGACCTCCAACATCTGTACCGCGCAGGCGCTGCTCGCGAATATGGCCGCGATGTACGCGGTGTTCCACGGTCCGCGGGGCCTGAAGGAGATTGCCACTCATATCCACGCCACCGCGCGCGTCATCGATCAGGCGCTGTCGACGCTCGGCTTCAGGCAGACGAACCGGGCATACTTCGACACGCTCTGGATCGAAGGAGCGGACGCGGACGCGGTGCGGCGCGAGGCCGAAGCGGCCGCGATCAATTTCCGCTACACGGCCGACGGCGCCATAGGGATGTCCGTCGACGAAACGACGACGGGGGAGGACGCAAGCGAGATCGTGTCGGTCTTCACGCGCGCCGCCGCGCTCGCGGGAGGGCGTGTAGCGTCCGGGACCGGCAAGGCACACGCGGCCCCGCAATTGCCCCGCGCGCTGCTGCGCAGCACGCCGTTCCTGACGCATCCGGTCTTCAATTCGCATCATTCGGAAACGAAGATGATGCGGTATATCCGGAACCTCGAACGGAAGGATGTCGGGCTCGACACGTCGATGATTCCGCTCGGCTCCTGCACGATGAAGCTGAATGCCGCCTCCGAGATGATCCCGGTGACCTGGCCGGCCTTTTCGAGGCTGCATCCGTTCGCGCCGGCGGAGCAGGCGGCGGGCTACCGGCAGATCTTCACGGAGCTCGAGCAGGCGCTCTGCCACATCACGGGGTTCGCCGCCGTGTCGCTCCAGCCGAACTCCGGCGCCCAGGGGGAGTTCGCGGGGCTGATGGCCATCCGGGCGTACCATCGCGACCGGGGCCACGCGGCGCGCAATGTGGTGCTGATTCCGGCAAGCGCCCACGGCACGAACCCGGCGAGCGCATCGATGGCCGGCTTGAAGGTTGTCGTCGTGGCGTGCGATCGCAGCGGCTACATCGTTGTCGAGGACCTCCGCGCAAAGGCGCGCGAGCATCACGAGGTGCTGGCGGCCCTGATGGTGACGTACCCCTCGACGTTCGGCGTGTTCGAAGAGGCCATCCGCGAGATCTGCGCCATCGTCCACGAACATGGCGGGCAGGTGTACATGGACGGCGCGAACATGAACGCGCAGGTCGGCCTCACGAGTCCCGCGGCGATCGGCGCGGATGTCTGCCATCTGAATCTGCACAAGACGTTCGCGATTCCGCATGGCGGCGGCGGTCCGGGAATGGGCCCCATTGCCGTCGCGGCGCACCTCGTGCCGTACCTGCCCGGGCACCCCGTCGTGAAAGTGGGCGGGGAGAAAGCGATCCCCGCGATCTCCGCAGCTCCATGGGGGAGCGCCAGTATCCTGCTCATCTCGTACGGGTACATCCGCATGCTCGGCGCGCAGGGCCTGACCGATGCGACGCGGTATGCCATCCTCAACGCGAACTACCTGAAGGCGCGGCTGCAGGGGCATTACGACGTGCTCTATGCCAATCACAACGGGCGGGTCGCGCACGAGATGATTTTCGACCTCCGCCCGTTCAAGCACGGTGCGGCTTCGTCGGTCGACGAACAGGACGTGGCGAAGCGCCTCATGGACTACGGCTTTCACGCCCCGACGGTGTCGTTTCCCGTCGCGGGGACGATGATGATCGAGCCCACGGAGAGCGAGTCGCAGGACGAGCTGGATCGGTTCTGCGACGCGCTGATTGCGATCCGGAAGGAGATCGAAGCTGTCGTGACCGGCAAGGCCGATCCGAAGGACAACGTGCTCAAGAACGCGCCGCACACGGCCGACGAGCTGACGGCGGACAGCTGGACGCATCCGTACTCGCGCCAGGAGGCGGCCTATCCGCTCCCGTTCGTCCGCGCCAACAAGTTCTGGCCGTCCGTCGGACGGATCGATAACCCGTACGGCGACCGGAACCTCATCTGTGCCTGCCCTCCGATCGAGGCGTACATCGAGGCGGGTGTCACCAGCTGACGAACGACATGCAGCACTTTCCGATCGCCGCCATCACCGACGAGTTCGCCACCGACGATCTCGAGGTCGCGCTGCGCGCGATGGAAGAGATCGGGATGACGGGCGCCGAGCTGCGGGTCGTCGGCGGGCGCAACATCATCGAACTGTCGGACGAGGAGATCGCCCGCGCCCGGGCGCAGGTCGAAGCGCACGGCATGCGGGTGCTGAGCATCGCGTCTCCGCTGCTGAAGTGCGTCCTTCCGGGGGGGCCGCCCCTCGACGAGCGCTTTCAGCAGGATGTGTTCGGGTCGGCCTACACGTTCGAGGATCAGCCGCGCCTGACGCGGCGCGCGTTCGACATCGCGGAGCAGGCCGGCGCACGGCTCATCCGTGTGTTCTCGTACTGGCGGACCATCGATCCGCAGCGTGAATACGACCGCATCGCCGCCGCGCTCTCTGACCTCGCCGACCAGGCGCTGGAGCGTGGCCTCGTCATTGGCCTCGAGAACGAGCACGCGTGCAACGTGGGCACCGGGGCGGAAGCAGCCCGGATGCTCGCGGCCGTCGACCACCCGGCGCTGAAGCTGATCTGGGACCCGGCAAACGCCTTCATTCTGGGAGAGACGCCGTATCCGTCCGGGTACGCCAGCCTCCCGGCCGACCGGATCGTGCACGTCCACGCGAAGGACTGCGTCATGGCAGGGCTGAAGCCCGCGTGGGGTCCGCTGGGAGAGATGGGCGTGGACTGGAAGGGCCAGGTGGCGGCTCTCGTGCGGGACGGGTACCAGGGCGCGGTCAGCCTGGAAACCCACTGGCGCGGCCCCGACGGCGACCGGCTGCAGGCGAGCATCGTCTGCGGCAAGAACCTGCGCGAGCTGGTTAGTC
>JALZOC010000627.1 GCA_030857365.1 Acidobacteriota bacterium | reverse complement strand
GCAACGAGCCCCTCTACGGTAACCACCTGGCCGACGTGCTTTTTAAGCTGTGCCAGCTTCTCGGCATGTGGCGTCGTGGCCACTTCGAACCTTTCCTTCGTCTCCGGGACTTCGAGCCGTAATCTGTCGCCATCTGCGACAACTCGAGCCCGAACCGTCACCGTCGCTCCCCGCGGTGTGAACCCGTTTCGCTGCACCCTCTGGCGAAGATCGGCCAAGCTGACTCTGTTTCCTGGTGCGAGTTCGATCGTCGCTCGGCCTTCGTTCAGGCTGACTTTGGCGGCTCGGACTCCTTCGAGCTTCTCTATGGACACGCTCACGGCGTGTGCACAGATGGCTCAATCCATGCCGAAGATGCTCAGATCGATCTGACGGAACTCCGCCCGCGCGTCGGACACGCCCAGCGCGGCGATGAGCGGCAACATGTAAAGCAGACGTTTCATTTGACTCACCCCTTTCGTGGCTACGGAAAATACGTGAAGTTGATCGCAAAACGGAATGTCTCTCGCTGCAGCCGGGCGCCAATGTCCCGGTACACGGGAAACTGAATCCCGCCTTCGATCGCGTAGTTCTTATAGATGCCGAGTGTCGCCGGACCGAGAAACATCTGATGTCCGCGGGTGTCTGGCATGTCCAGGCCGTCGCGTCGAATGCCCTGTGAGCGCTCACCGGTCATTTCCACGAACAACCGCCAATCCCAGTGCGGATATTCCTTCTGCAACGGCGGCGGGCGATAGCCCCACACAGCGCTGTAGGAAAAGACATTCGCCCGGCGGTCGCCTTCGGACTCAAGGAATCGCGTGTAGCCGACGCCGCCCCATGCATAGTGACTGCGCGACGCCATGCCCGTCGAGACGGCGGTATACGTGCCAGGGGCACGCTTCAAGTCGCGCGCCATTCCCGCTCCACGCTGCGGGCCGGGTATGATCGCGCCCGCATACGCCGTGCTCTCGAACCTGGTCCCGACCCCTGTACCCCGGCGATGAAAGCGCCATGCGCCGATCGCCTCGAAATCACCACTGCCTGGCATCATGCCGGTCATGCGCGCAGGCGCGAACGCAGCAGACGAGAACACGAGAGGAAGCGACCACGAGACCTGGAGATCCTCGGTCAGGCCGTAGCTGAACATGGTTCTGAGCATTGCGCCGTCACCCTCATCACCCTTCCGCCCCATCAGCCCCACGTCGATGGCCCACCCGTCGTCGGCATTCGTCGGCGTGGTCATGCCGAACACTGGACCGTGACCCGAGAAGCGAGGCCCCTGGTCTGCAGAGGCTCGTTCGGCCGAAACAGACGTGGCAGCGAGAAAAGCCGCGATCGCGACTGTCTTCACTGGCGTACTCCGCGGCTGGTCTGCGGCGTGCTGGAACCGGTGTTCGACCCTGCGACCGGCTCGACCTTGACGGGCTTGGCCTTTGCCGGGAACGTGACGATAGCCTGCTCTTCGTCGAGGTTCACCTTCGCAGCCTTCGCGTCCCCGAGCTTCGACAGGCGCGTCTCGAGGCCTCGTGCGCACATCGAACACATCATTCCTTTCACCGAGACCACGGCTTCGCGTGTGTCCGCGGATTCTGCGGTTACTACGACGCCAGTCGGTACCGTCAGGGCGACGAATGCCACAACAGCGGCGAGCCGCGGGAACGTGTGGCGTCTGAGATTCAAGACTCGTAACATCATAGAACTCCTTCTCCTTTTCATTGGTCGTTCGTTCACAGGCCGTCATGAGGCCGCGGAACTCAACGCGCGAGCCACCTTCGTGGTTTCCGGGTTATCCGCTGCCGCAACCATGATCGAGCGTGTGCCCCCTCGTTCCCATGTGAGGACCTCGTGCCCATCGATGTGCAGCCGCTCGCATGGCTGTCCAGCGATCGTGACCTGTTCAACAGGTGCGCCACCGTATACGAGGGGCCATCCAGCCGGTTGTTGCAGAACCACAATCCGATGCTCGCCGCGAACCGAGCTGAGATGCACCAGCGGACACGCTCGTAGCTCCGTCAGGTGCCGCTCGTCGAGTGACTCGCGCGGGTCCGCCTGGAGCGGGCATAGCACTTTGAAGGAGGCGCGTTTGAGTGCCTCCTCCACGTTGACTTCGCGCAATTGGTGCTGAGCGGCAAGTACTTTGAAGCCTTGCGCGGTGCCGACGGCCTCCGTGAGGCGCTCCAAGTGAAGGGGGATCATAGCTGCCGCATCTGCCGAGCTCGCCCCGGCGTTATCCTGTCGCACGTTCGACAACTGCCACGTGCCGACGACGACAAGCAGGGCCAGGCCCACCGTCGCGAGCGCAAGCGCCAGTCGACGCGACCTCGGCGCTGAAACCAGGGCTTCCTTCTTTGGGGGAAGCCGCAGCAACGCGTATTTCAACGAGGCAGGCGGATCAATGGCGGCCAGCATTGTCGCGAGCTCGCGGCCGCGTTCAATGTCGCTGAATGCATTCAGGCACGCCGAACAGTTCGCCAAGTGAGCCGACACGTCCTCGTTCGCCTCGGCAGTCAGCTCGCCATCGAGGCTTGGCGATAACAGTGAGCGGACCCGATCGCAGTCAGCGTGGTTCATGACGTTTCTCTTGGGAGAGCGGGCACCCCGTGAATCGGAAGTGATCGGCGCAATCGGCGCGCGAGCTGCCTGCGCGCCTCGTTCAGGCGCGATGCCACGGTACCTTCCGTGACGCCCAGCACCTCGCTGATTTCCGCGTACGACAGCTCGTGCAGGTCCCGCAACACGACCGCGGCTCGCAACTTGACCGGCAGTTGTGCCACCGCGACGCGTACGGCTTTCACGCGCTCATTACGGAGCACCTG
>JALZOC010000086.1:7719-8261 GCA_030857365.1 Acidobacteriota bacterium | reverse complement strand
CGCGCTGGTGCGGCGGACGGCGACCTCGATGCCGGTGTGATCACGCCGCCATGGCAGGCGGCGCTCGGCAGTCTCGCATCGCAAACGCGAGCGCTGTTCAGCGCCGGGCGTCCCGTCTGCGACGCCGTCGGCGGCAGGCTGCGCTGGGAGCTGCGCCTCACGTGGCTGGGAGCGTCCTCGATCCTCGACCGGCTCGAAGCCGAAGCGTTCGACGTCTTCCGCCGTCGCCCCACGCTCGGTGCGGCGGATGCCGCACCGTTGATCTGGCGCGCGATCCGATGGACGCCGTCGCCCGCCGGCCGGGTCGGGCCGGAGCGGAACAGGGTCGAAGGGAGCCGTCCGGCGTAGTGGCGCGCGACTCGAACTTCTACTATTCGTTCCTGGTTCTCCCTCCCGACAAGCGCCGCGCCATTGTCGGCGTCTGGGACTTCTGCCGCGCTGTGGACGATGCGGTGGATGAAGCTGAGGGGGCTGACGAGGGAGCAGCGGCACTCGAGCTCGCAAAGTGGAGATCGGAGCTGGCGGCCGCGTTCGAGGGCGGG